>CAIWGR010000316.1 GCA_903912275.1 uncultured delta proteobacterium | reverse complement strand
GGGCGCTCTGCCTGTCGTTGTCTGGACGACCCGCGCGGGGAGCAGCCGCAACGGCTCGTCGTGGACAAGGCGGGCCTCCGCGCGCGCTGGAATCGGGCGAACGGGTAGCGCCGCTCAAGGCCGCGGCAGCGCCTCGAACCAGCGCTGGCAGGTAGCGTAGCCGCTCGCGTGGCAGGTGAGGTGGCCGTCGTCGGGCAGCGTCTCGTAGCTGCAGGCGTGGGTGGGCGAGGCGTCGATGCGGCTGCAGAGTGCCTCGATGGGGGCCGCCGGGATGATGTCGCCCGAGCAGGGGCGGAGGTTGCTGCCGCACTCGATGAGCTTGAAGTCCCGGACGTTGAAGGTGGCAGGGAGCACCGAGGTGATGGTGTCGTCGACGGCCTTGGGTTCGGTTGCGAGGTTGCAGCCTGCTGCCGTTGCGCCGGCGCCGCAGTAGCGCTCGAGCCAGCGTTGGTAGGAGACGGGCGTCTCGCAGGCCGCGCCGCCGAGGGCACCGGTCGCCAGCAGCGAGGCAGTCGCGGCCTGGTCATAGGAGCCATCGAAGAAGCAGCCAGCCGTGAGCCGACTCCCCTGCCAGTGAGGCTGCTCGTCGAGCTGGGTCCGCGCCATCAGGATGACCGGTGCGGTGGCGCCGTGGCTGATGCCCTCGAGCAGCAGCTCCGCACCGCTCCAGTAGGCCTGCGCCCAGCCACCTGTAGTGGCCTCACGCACCGCGATGTCGATGCGGGTCGCTTCGTCCACATAGGGGGCGACGGCCGAACCGACGGAGCTCTCAAAGTAGTTGATGCAAACGGCCGCGTAGCCCGCCGCCGCGTAGCCGGCGAGGACATCGCCATAGCCCGCGCCGCTCTCACAGCCCATCTCACCGCCCGAGAAGACAACGACCAGTTTGTCGCACCGGGCTGCGGTGCAGGCCGAGGCGTTCTGAACGAGCAGGCAGTGTTCATCTGCGCCTGTCTCGCCGCGGCAGGCCTCAACGATGGTTTGGCCGACGGCCGGCGGCGCTGCGACGCTGGTGTCGTCGGCGCCTGTGTCCGCGATGTCGGCGTCCGCATCGGCCTCAACCGTGTCACCCGAGCCGGAGCCGGTCTCAACCGTGTCTCCTGAGCCCGAGTCGGCCTCGGCCGTGTCTCCGGAACCAGCGTCGGTCGCGGTTGAATCTCCGGCGCCGGTATCCTCCACCCGCGACGAGGTTCCGCTCTCTGCGCCGCACCCTGCGAGCAGCAGGAGGCCGAAGGCGCAGCCATCCAGCACGACGCGAATCCGTTTCATCTTCATCCCTCTCCTCCCGCGTTGGGCAGCCGTCCGAACAGGCGCCGCAGCGTTGACACGCAAGCGCGCTGCTTGGTTTACCACCGGCCCCACCGTCGCGCCACGACGCCCCGACGCCATCGAAGACCGACCCGTCACACCGTAATCGGTCGGCCTCGGGAATGGGCGCCACGCCCCGCGGGTTGGGCTGCTGCATTTCGCACAGCGGCGGCCGCACCTTTCCGCAGCCTCCGGCTGACGCTACACCGCGCCCGCCCATGTCCCCGGGTAGAGAGGAAGTTTCGTGAACGACGGTCCGAGTAGACAACCACCTTCCATGGTCCCTCGAGCCGCCTGATCCGCGCCTCGGCTGGCCGAGGAGCAATCATGTGCATCACGCTTCGCGCGGTCGTTCGGGCCGCAACCGGCCGCTGCGGCGGCCCACTCCGGGGAGCCCCTCATGGGTGACGGAACCTCCCCCGCCGACGACCTTCTTGCGGCATGGCCCTCCATGACCGCGGATGACCGATTCGATGCCTTCCGGCACATCGACCGCGCGGAGGTCGGAGGCTTCTTCCTCGGCCTCTCGACCTCGGACCAGGTCGCCATGATGCAACGGGTGACGGTCGGCGAGCGGCAGGTCTGGCTCCGGCTGCTCGCGCCGGACGATGCGGTCGACGTGGTGCAGCATCTGCCCGCAGAAGAGCGCCAGAGCTTCCTCGAACTGCTCGATGAGGCCACCCGGCGCGAAGTGGCCGCGCTCCTCGCCTACGCGGAAGATGCGGCGGGCGGTCTGATGAGTCCGCGCTTTGCGCGCCTCCGCCCGGAGATGACCGTCGGCGAGGCCATCCGCTACCTGCAGCGGCAGGTGCAGGCCCGGCTCGAGACCATCTACCTCGCCTATGTGCTCGACCCGGAGCAGCGGCTCTGCGGGGTTGTCTCCTTCCGCGAACTCTTGGCTGCGTCGGCCGACAGCCCGCTTGCTGGCGTCATGCGCACCGAGGTCATCTCCGTCCAAGCGTCCATGGACCAGGAGCTGGTCGCACGCATCATGGCCCGCCACAACCTCTCGGCCATCCCGGTGCTCGACGCGGCGGGGCGCATGCAGGGCATCGTCACCGTCGACGACATCGTCGATGTGGTCGAAGAGGCGGCCACCGAAGACATCCAGAAGCTCGGCGGTATGCAGGCCCTCGACACCACCTACCTAGAGACCGGCGTGCTCTCCATGGTGCGCAAGCGGGCCGGCTGGCTCGCGGCCCTCTTCCTGGGCGAGATGCTCACCGCGAGCGCGATGGGCCACTATGAGAACGAGATCGCCAAGGCCGTCGTCCTCGCGCTCTTCATCCCCCTCATCATCTCGAGCGGCGGCAACTCCGGGTCGCAGGCCACCACGCTTGTCATCCGCGCCATGGCGCTGGGTGAGGTGACCACCGGCGACTGGTGGCGCATTGTCCGGCGAGAGCTGCTGGTCGGCATCTGTCTCGGCCTCATTCTGGCCCTCATCGGCCTCGTCCGCATCCTCGCATGGCAGGAGATGTTTCATACCTACGGCGCCTATGCGAACCGGGTGGCGGTTACCGTGGCCTTCAGCCTGCTCGGCGTGGTCACATGGGGCACGCTTGCCGGTTCGATGCTCCCCTTTGTCATCCGTCGGCTCGGGTTCGACCCCGCGAGCGCCTCGGCCCCCTTTGTCGCCACGCTGGTCGATGTCTCGGGCCTCGTCATCTACTTCAATGTGGCCCAGCTGATGCTGGGCGGGAGCCTTCTCTAGGGGCCGACAGCTGCCAGAAAGGATGAAATGTAGCCGACCGCGCCGCTGTTGCATCGCCGCCGGAACGGTGGCAGAGCGGCCGCCGCACCGCGGAGGTGCCGGCGAGAAAGGAGCGAACGATGCAGGTTGGATATGTTGTTCTCTATGTCACCGACCCCGAGGCCTGCCGCCGCTTCTGGTTGGAGCAGGTTGGCATGGTGGAGAAGGGCCGCAAGGAGGCAGCCGGTTTCGTCATCGCCGAGGTCGGATTTGCCGATCAGGCCTTCTCGTTCGAGCTCGTGCCCCTGGCCCTCATGAAGGACAACCCGAGCAGGCTCGACCTGGCCACGCCCTCCATCTGCTTCCGCACGAAAGACCTCGCTGCATCGCGCGAAGCCCTCGTCGCCAAGGGGGTGACTGCCTCCGAAATCGGTGCGCACGGCGGCATGCAGACCTTCGCCTTCTGCGACAACGAAGGGCGCTGGTTCGCCGTCGCGGGATGAATGAATCCAACGAGGAGCGCGCGGCTGCGCGGCTTGCCGTGACGCCCTTTGCGGCGGTCTATCCGCTCTGCCTGAACAAGGTGGTTCGGAAGGGGCGCACAAAGGCCGAGCTCCATACGGTGCTCTGCTGGCTGCTCGGCGCTGATGAGGCAGCACTCGCCGCCCATCTCGAGGCCAAGACCACCTTCGCCGACCTCTTCGAAGCGGCCGAGCTACCGGCTGCGGCGAGCCTGGTCACCGGAACGGTCTGCGGCGTCCGGGTGGAGGAGGTCGCTCACCCGCTCATGCGCCGCATCCGCATCCTCGACAAGCTGGTGGACGAGCTCGCCAAGGGGCGGCCGCTCAGCAAGGTGCTGCGCGACGGCGCCGCCTAGGCCGGCATCCCTTCGACCAACACGATGTCGAAGGAGGCCGTCTCGGCGCGGAGTGCAATCGCCTCCTGGTAGGCCGCCGAGTAGAAGCAGGCGCGGGCGGCAGCGTAGGAGGGGAAGCGGACCAGGTAGGGGCGGCCTGCGGCGCTGCCTTCCAACGCTTCGAACCGCTCGCCGCGTGCGAAGGGTTGGCCACCAAACGCGGCAAGCACCGGGCCGGCCACTGCCGTGTAGCGCCCGAAGCCTGCGGGGTCGGTGACGCGAGCAGTGACCTGCCAGTAGCCGGGCGCCGCC
>CAIWGR010000315.1 GCA_903912275.1 uncultured delta proteobacterium | reverse complement strand
TGACATCGTTCACCAGGTCGCTCCCCGACTGGCTGAAGAGCTCTGCGAAGGTCACCTGATTGGCGTCGTTCCAGTTCTTGGTCGCAGTGCCGAGCAACCCCCAGCGCGACTTGCGCTTGTCGGTCTGCTCCGAGAGCGTCTCCGATACGGAGAGGTCGCCCGCGCCGTCGAGTGACACAGAGCGGATGGTGCGCTCATCGACACTGTAGCTGCGGTTGTAGTTGGCGGTCAGCAGGTAGCCCCAGACGTTGCCTTCGGGGCCACCCGAGTCGCCGATGGTCGCCTTCAGGCCCATACCCGGCAGCGCAGTCGACTGCTCGGGGTTCCATACGTTGTCCAACGACCTTCCCGCCTCCGCGATCTGCTCGTCCGTGAGGCCACGGCCGCGTTCGATGCGCTGGTCCGGGAAACTGTCCGGCAGCGCCCGGCTACCGTCATCGATGCCGAGCCAGTCGAGACTTCCGCCCTTGTAGGTCGCCTGGTTGCCGAAGGTGGTACCCGGCGTCACGGAGACCGATGCGCCGAGCGAGAGTTTCCACTCCTCCGGGTAGTCGCGCGTGCCGATATCCATCTGACCTGCCGCGCAGCCACCGCTGAGGTTGGGCGTGAAGCTCTTGTAGACTGTGAGGTTGGAAAGCAGATCGGAGGGAAAGATATCGAGCTGCACGCCGGGGAAGTCGGGATCGGTGCCGCGCACGATCACGCCGTTCATCGTTACGCAGGTGTAACGCCCGCCGAGGCCGCGGATGTAGAGAAACTGATCATCGACGATGCTGGCACCCACGACCCGCTTTACCGCGTCGCTGGCCGCCGAATCGGGTGCCTTCGACATCTCCTGCGCACTCACCGCATCGGAGACAGCCGCCGACTCACGCCGCTCCATCAGCTGCGTCGCGGCGTTCTCCTTGATGGCGCGCCCTTCGACCACGACGGTCTCCGAGTTCTTTTCATCCACACCCATCGAGAGCATGCCGAGATCTGCGGGCTGGTCCGCCACCACCTCCACCTCGAAGGCCTCCGTGGCATAGGAGAAGAGCTTGGTCCGAACGACAAAGAGCCCTGGATCAAGGTCGAAGAAGAAGGTGCCGTCGGCACCCGTTCGCGTCGAGCTGGCAAGCCCCTCTACCTCGACCGTGACACCGTCGAGCGGTGTTCCGAACTCACGATCCACAACCTTTCCGGTCACGCGAACCTTGCCCGTCGGAACGACCGCGGGCGGCGTGGGCGCAACCGGCTCGCTCTTGTCGAGGTCATCCCAGAACTGACCGTAATAGGAATCTTCGGCGTCGGGCGTGAGCGGCGCGGGTTTCTCGTCCACGGGTTCGGGAGCTGGCTCCTCCGCCGGTGTGGGTGCGATCTCCTCCTCGAGCGACGGAACAACCTCATCCTCGAACGAGGGAGCAATCTCCTCTTCGAGGGCAGGCACGACCTCCTCTTCCATCGCGGGAATCACCTCGTCCTCGAACGAAGGAACCACCTCCTCTTCGAGGCTTGGCGCAATCTCCTCCTCAAACGAAGGAACCACCTCCTCTTCGAGCGACCCCGAGCCCTCGGCCGGATTGACGGCGCCGGAGCCCTCCGCAGCCAGAGCCGGTGCGGCCAGCAGCGACGGGGCTGGGAGCCACATCAACAGCAAAATCGCCGCAACAAGCAACGCACTCCACACGCGACCCACGTTGAACATCAGTGACCCTCAGCCAATACGAAAAATCAGGCGAGCCGGAAGGGGAAGCGCCAGGTGAAGGCAACGGCAATCGGCTTCCCGCCGTGGTCTTTGGCCGGCTCATACTCCCAGTCTCGAATGATCGAGATGGCATATTCGGCCAGCTCCGGGGGACCATCTTTCGCGCGGCAGGCGCGCACCTTGCCCTTCTCTGTGATGATGCACTGTACGACGACGAGGCCGCTGATGGCCTTCTCGCGAAAGGCGCGCGGGTAGCCCATCTTGGGCTCCTGTTTGATGGCCTTGGGTGGCGTACCCGCCTGATCGAGTCTCACCGGACCACGCCGCGGCTTTGGTGCCGGTTTGGGAGTGCTGGTTGCAAGCTTTGGCGGCGGCGGCGGCGGCGGTGCAGCACCTTGCCCATTGCCGCTTGCCATGCCGGGGCCGCTGCCGCCCTCCACGGCACCCATGTCCGGGCCGGAATCCGGCGGGACTTCGGCAGCGGGCTCCGGCTCCGGCTCCGGTTCGGCCTCCTTCGCGGCGACAGGCTCGGGCGGCAGGGGCTCCGGCTCGGGCTCCTTCTTGGCCTCCTCTTTGACCGGTGCGTCTGGCGGGTCGGTAAAGGTCGAGTCGAATGCGATGAACTCAGGCGCCCGCGTCATCCGCCCCGTCGTGGCAAACTGACCTGCCCCGAAGACGAGGGCGTGGAGCGCCACGGAGGCTACGACGCCGAAGAACCAGAGTACCGCGCGCCGCGAGGATCGCTCTTCCTGCATGGGCAGGTAGGCCGAACCCACCGAACGAATGCGTGAATTTTCACTCATAAAATCCACCGGTACCCCGTCGGCTGAAGCCGTTTGGAGGGCAAACAACCAATTCGAATATGGCCTCCGATACTTTTGCCATGTGACAGAGAACGCACATAGCCGTGTCAACGAGCCGCATCTGCAACAAGTCCGCCACCCTCGGGCAGCCACTTCCGGCTGCGTCCCTTCGCCCGCAGCTGCCTCAGAGACCGCGACCTGGTCGTGTTGGCTGGGTGCAAGTTGCGCGGGCCACGAAAGGGCCTAGACTCACGGTTCTCACCTTCTTCGGAAAGCCCGCCATGAGCACCGCCGTTATTGTCGCTGTTGTCACCGCCGTCTGCTTCGTGCTGCTCGCGATGGTCGCCATCGGGATCTACAACGGCCTCGTCGAGCGCCGGAACAGGTTCCGGAACGGCTTCAGCCAGATCGATGTGCAGCTTCGGCGCCGATACGACCTCATTCCCAACCTGGTCGAGACGGCGAAGGGCTACATGAGCCACGAGCGCGAGACACTGGAGGCCGTGATCGCGGCGCGCAATCAGGCCGTCGCGGCGGCCTCCCGCGCCAACGGAGCACCAGGGGACGCGCAGGCGATGCGGCAGCTGCAGTCCGCCGAGTCGTCGCTCGGCGGCACACTCTCCCGCCTCATGGTGGTCTCGGAGGCCTATCCCGAGCTCAAGGCCAACGCGAACATGATGCAGCTCTCCGAAGAGCTGACCAGCACCGAGAACCGGATCGCCTTTGCCCGCCAAGCCTTCAATGACGGCGTGACAGACTACAACAACGCCCGAGAGAAGTTCCCCTCGAGCGTGATCGCCTCCATGTTCCAGTTCCAGGCTGCGTCGCTCCTCGAGGAGACCCAGCCGGAGGTGAAGAACGCGCCGCGGGTCAGTTTCAACTGACGACAAGGAGCATCGCGCCGAATGAGGAACTTTGCGGAACATCAGTCGCAGGCGAGACGGCAGACGCGAACCCTCATCTGGCTCTTCGTCGTGGCGGTGGCTGCCGTTGCGGTCAGCCTTTACGCCCTCGTAGGGGTCTTCACGCTTCCGGCCGATCCCGCGCATCCCGGCAGTCGGATCTGGTGGGACGGTAAGACTGCTTTCATTGCGGCCTGCACCGCGCTGGGCACCATCGGGCTTGGAGCACTCCTCAAGCATGCCGCGCTGTCGTCCGGTGGCCGTGCGGTTGCAGAGTCGGTGGGTGGGAAGCTCATCACCGCTGAAACGCGCGATCCCTACGAGCGGAAGCTGCTGAATGTGGTCGAGGAGATGTCGATCGCCTCAGGCGTGCCGCTTCCGCTGGTCTACGTGCTCGACGAGGAGGAGGGCATCAACGCCTTTGCTGCGGGCTACTCGGTGAACGATGCGGCGGTTGCGGTGACGCGAGGCGGCCTCCGCACCCTCAACCGTGCCGAACTGCAGGGGGTGATGGCGCACGAGTTCAGCCACATCCTCAACGGCGACATGCGCATCTCGATCCGGCTCATCGCGGCAGTCGCCGGCATCGAGGCCATCGCCGGCATCGGGCGGTGGCTGCTCGCCAGCAGCGTGCACACAGGTATGATGTTCCGCAGTCGCAGTCGCAGGCGCGACAACGCGGCCCCGATGCTGATGATCGGTATCGCGATGCTGGTGATCGGGGCAGCAGGAATCGCTTTCGGCCACCTGATCCGTGCTGCCATCTCGCGCCAGCGCGAATATCTGGCTGACGCTTCGGCCGTACAGTTTACCCGCGACCCCTCGGGCATCGCCAACGCGTTGAAGAAGATCGGTGGCCTCGATGCCGGGTCCCGCGTGAAGGCGTCCCAGGCCACCGAGCTGAGCCACCTCTTCTTCGGGCAGGCGCAGGCCCACGCGGCCTTCGGCAGCCTGCTTGCCACCCACCCGCCCCTGGCGGAGCGCATCCGCCGGCTCGACCCTGCGTTTGATGGCACCTTCGATACGACCGAGCGGCTCGAGGAAGATGGGCCTGAGCGGGGCGCAATCGCCGGCCTTTCGGGCGGCGGAAGCAGCCAAGGTCGCGTGTCTGCTGCTGCACTGCTGCGCCGCGAAGATGGGGTGGCATCTCAACATGTGGCCCTGGCCCGCATTCGCTTGGAGGATATCTCGCCAGTGCTGCGCGAGGCTGCGACCCACCCGCTCGGCGCCGCTGCCGTCGTCGTTCTGGCGAGCGATCTGACGGCCGCCGAGAGCGCGGCGGGAGCCGACTTTGAGGTAACGCCGGCGCTGCTCGCGGAGGCACGGCGGCTTGCACCCCACTACGCGCGTATGACGCCGGCAGCGCGGCTCACACTGGTTCAGCTTGCCTGCGGGCCACTTCGGCAGCTTGGCGCGACGCAGGCATCCATGCTGCTTCGCATCGCCAACGCGGCAATGCTTGCTGACCAGCGACTGACGCCGTTCGAGGTGGCGCTCCGAGAGGTGCTCCACGAGCATCTTGGCGCCGCCGTCGATGGGGCAGCAGCACGGCGCATGCAGTATGTGGCCTATCGTGCAGTCACCACCCACATCGAGGTGCTGCTCTCTGCCATGGCCCACCTAGGCGGCACGGGCACAGCGGCTGGCTCGGCCTTCCGAGACGCTGTGAAGGGGCTACCGTCGGAGGTCGAGGCGACGGTCTCGCTGCGCGGCCGGGCGGTGCTCGAAGACGAGGCGCTGACCGTTGCGATACGAGCATTGGCGCGCGCTTCCACAGCCATTCGTCAGGGCGTGCTCGAGGCGCTCGCCGCTGCGGCGGTAAGTGATGGCACGATTGCACCCGAAGAGGCCGACCTGGTGCGCGCCATCGCAATCATCTTCCAGCTGCCGCTCCCGCTGCGCGAGGCTTAGCCAGCCGAGGCGTGGAAGATGCGGCGCACCCGCGGCGAGACGCGGGTGAGGAGTTCGTAGCTGATGGTGTCTGCGAGTTCTGCGAGCGCTTCGAGGTCTGGCTCGCCGTGGCCTGCGCCGAAGACGACCACCTCATCTCCGGCACGAGGCGGCGGATCGAGGTGGGTGACATCGAGCATGGTCACATCCATGCAGACCCTTCCTACGACAGGGCAGCGCTCGCCCCGGATCGACATCCAGCCGCGGTTGGAGAGCGATCGCGGGTAGCCGTCGTTGTAGCCAAGCGCAGCAACTGCGATGCGCTGCGGGGTGGGACCCGTGGAGTAGGTATGGCCGTAACCCACGCCGTGTTCTGCGGGGAGCTCCTTGACGGAGACGAGGCGGGTGACGAGCCGGAGCGCCCGCTGAAGACCTACCGTCGCTGCGCTTGGTGCAAAGCCGAAGAGCCCGATACCGGCACGAACGCCGGAGTAGCGCGAGTCGGGGAACCGGACGGCACCGGCAGTATTGGCCGCGTGCACCCAGCGTGGCGAGATGCCGGCCTTGGCGAAGGTCGTTACGATGCGGTCAAAGGCAGCGAGTTGCGCGCGGGTCTCGTTGTCGCGCGCCGGCTCGTCCGATGAGGCGAGATGTGTCATGAGTCCGACCACCTCGAGCGATCTGCTTTGCTGCACAAAGGCGAGAACCTGTTCGAGTTCGGCAGGCAGAAATCCGACGCGGCCCATGCCGGTATCGAACTTGATGTGGACGCGGGCGACCGTCTGCTGCTGCGCCGCAGCTGCCTCCAGTTCGCGCATCGTGGTCATGGTTCCGAGCTCCGCGCTGAGGTTCTCGCGCAGGAGTTTGCCCATCTCGTGGGGGAGCACATTCTGCACAAGAATCGCGGCGGTGATTCCCCGGGCGCGGAGGGCGATGCCTTCATCGGGGAAGGCGACGCAGAAGCAGCTGGCGCCTACGCGCTCAAGCGCCTGGGCAATACGGACGGAGTCGACCCCGTAGCCATAGGACTTGACGACCGGCATCACCGAGACGCCGCCGGCAGCAACGCGAAGCCGTCGGTAGTTCTCCACGATCGCATCGATGTCGACGTGCAGCAGCGTGCTCGACACCGCGTCGAGGAGCTCGGCGGCAACGGTCTCGAGGCGCGCGGGCCGACTCCCCTTGAGCAGGACCCTGTCGCCGGGCTGTGCCCAGTGTTCGAGCAGTTTGGCCGCTGAGGCCGCGTCGGCAGTCGTGACGACGGCACTCGCAGCCATGCCTGACTCCAGCGCCGCAGCAACAATCTCTGCGCCACCATCGCCAACACCGATGAGCCTGTCGACACCGAGCCGAGCGACCAACGCGCCCACCTCGCGGTGCGCGCGAAGCGAGGCCTTTCCGAGCTGCGCCATGCCACCGAGGACGGCAATGGAACGGCCCGCGGTGCGCTCCTGCTGAAGGAAACGGAGAGCAGCCGCAACGCTCTCGGGATCGGCAGTGTAGGCATCGTTGATGACCACAAGTCCGCGGGCGGTGGAGCTCCACTCGAGACGACCCGGCGATGGCTGCCAGCGCGACAACCCGAGTGTTGCCTCCTCCTGCGAGACGCCCAGCGCCAACGCACAGGTGATTGCCAGCGCTGCGTCGGTTCGGAGGACCCAGTTTGCAGCCCAATTCGCCGTCAGGAGCTGTGTCGCGCGGGCCGGTTCGACCTCGACAACGTCGCAGGCAAGCGGAGCAGCCGAGAGCAGGGCGAGCGACTCCGCCTGCGGCACAAAGAGTTTCTCGCCGGCCAACATCTCGGCGAAGAGCTGCACCTTCTCGGCCGCGATTCCCTCGCGGCTGATGAGCCCCTCGAGGTGAGCCGACCCCACATTGGTCCAGATGCCCATGGTGGGCCGAACCATCCGCTGCAGCCGCTGCATCTCGCCTGGCTGGGAGATGCCGCATTCGATGATTGCGACATCGGCGCCCGGGTCGAGTCCCAGCAGCGACTGGGCGACACCGACCTGCGAATTGTAGCCGAGTGGCGTCCCCGTGACGCGGAGCGCGTCGGAGAGCGCGCATACCAGCATCTCCTTGGTGGTGGTCTTGCCGTTGCTTCCTGTGATCGCGACGACCGGGCCGGTGAACCGGCTCCGGGCGATGCCTGCGAGCGCCTGAATCGCGGCCGTCGTGTCAGCTACGACAACGAATGCGTCGTCCGCACGCCGCACGGAGGGGAGCTTGCTGCAGAGTGCGACCGCAGCCCCCGTGTCGAGAGCGATCCGCACAAAGGCATCGCCATCTCGCTGCGCCTGCAGTGCGACGAAGAGGTCTCCCTCACGAACGCCGCGACGGGTATCGATGATGGCCCGTTCGCAAACCCGCGCGCCATCTCCTACCAGCTCACCGCCTGTCCAAGCTGCGATCTGCGCCGCTGTCGCGGGCCAAATCACGGGTTGGAGCTCAGCGCACGCTCGAACTTCCGGCGCACGAAGGCGGAGGAGCGAACCAGGTCGAGCGCAAGCTCAGCGTGGCCCACAGCATAGCCGTTTCCGACCATCAGGTTTGCATCCTTGCCGACGCCTTCCGCCCCGAGTGCCGCCCGCGCGAAGCTGGTGGCCATGTTGAAGAAGTAGACCGTCCCGCCCTCTCGCACGGAGAGGATGGCTGCCATCTCGGTGGCATCCACATTGGCGGTGTTGATGACCACATCCGCCTCGCCGCCAAGCAACTCCGTGATGCGTCGAGCAGTGCCAAGTGCATCCTTCGCGTCGACAGCGTCACCGGCGTCGATGACGCCCTCCGCGAGCGCCTCGCTCAGCACCTCGACCGACCGATCCACAGCGACGAGCCGGCCCGTCTGACCGAGCGCGAGCCGTGCCTGCGCCATGCAGAGTGTTCCGCTCTTGCCTGCGCCAAGAATGGCGACCCGCATGCCCTCACGAACCAGTCGCGCGGTCTGTGCGGGCGCGCCGCACACATCGAGGACCGAAAGCGCGAGCGCCTCCGGGAGGTCGGCAGGCATCACCACCAGCGGTGCCGAGGCCGGGAGGAAGGCGCGGCCCTCCACCACGACCTGCTCGGAGCCGAGGCGTACCTCGTGGATGGAATCGAGTCGGAGCGGCGTCAGCGTGAGCGAGACAAGCGTGGCGATGCGATCTCCGACTCGGAGCGGAACCGGGCCCGCGTACCCATCGCCGAGCGCAACGACGCGGCCGAGGAGCATGCCACCGGAGCCGGTGACAGGGTTCTGCATCTTGCCGCGCGCGGCGACGATGGAGGCGATGTGGGTGGCGACGGCGGACGCGTCCCGGCCGACGGCGCCCATGATCTGATGGAACGAGGCCGAGTCGATGTTCAGCAGCTCGACAGCAATCTCGACCTCGTCAGACCGGCAGGGGCCAGCCGGGTTCAGCACCTGCGCGCCCTGCGGAAGCGAGCCCTCAGGTGCCACAACCCGATACTCTCCCCAACGCCCTGCTCTGTTCTGATCTGTCATGGCCTCTCGTCTCCTTCAGCTCAGCGCGAGCCGCTTCATGACCTGCTGCAGGTCCTGCCACGCCGCCTTCTTCAACTCGGGTTTCTGCAGCAGCAGGGTGGGGTGGAAGGTGGGCATCATGGGTACGCCATGCAACTCCATCCACTTGCCGCGATCCTCTGCGGTGAGCGTCTCGTCGGGCTTGAGCGCGGCGAGGGCGGCACCCCCGAGCACGACGATCACCTCCGGCTCTGCGATCCGGATCTGCGCCGCGAGCACGGGACGGCAGCGCCGCACCTCCTCGGGATGGGGGCGACGGGCGGGGGTGCTTCGGCACTTCACGACCGAGGTCAGGTAGACCTGCTCCGGGGTAAGTTTCATGGCCTGCAGCATCTTGCCGAGCAGCTCGCCCTCGGCGCCCGCGAGCGGGGTTCCCGTGCGGTCTTCCTCTGCGGTAGGCATGTCGCCAACAAACATGATGCGTGGCCGCTCGGCGCCCTCTCCAAAGACCAACTTGGTGCGGTCGTCGCAGAGCGGACAGCGCTGGCAGTCGCCGAGCTGCGCCCGGAGCGCGGCCTGGGTGGTCGCTCGCTGAGGAGCGGCATCGCGCGGCCGGTTGGAGGAGAGGGTCTGGCTCACCGACTGGGCGAACTCCTCCATGCGGCGTCCAATGGCCTCGTTCGAACCGGCGGAGGAGGCAGCGGAAGCCCCGGCAGGCGCCGCACTGCGCGATGGCGCGGCGGCGAGCGGAGGTTGGCTCTGGGGCGGCGAGACCTGTTGTTGCGGGGGCCGCTCGTTGGGCGCGGACGAGCGCGCTGCGGCCGGCCGCGGCGCTTCGCGACGAGCCAGCGTGGTGAGGCCGAGCTCCGACTGCCGACGGAGCCACGCAGCGAGGTCGCCGGCCAGCTCCTGAAGCAGCATCTCGTCCGACTGCACACCGCTCATTGCTTCCTCGCCAAACAGCCGTCTGCCCACGCTACAATCGCCGCAGCAATTTCCTGCTTTGCCGCAGGCCCGAAGGATACCGCGCCGCCGGCGCCATCGTAGCACTGCACGCAGTTGCTGTCCGAGCCAAATGCGCCGCCTGCTCCTACATCGTTGGCAACGATGCCGTCGAGCGACTTGGCACGGAGCTTTTCGCGGGCATATCGCTCAATGTCGTGCGTCTCCGCGGCGAAGCCAATCAGCAGTTCAGGGCGTAAGACGGAGGCGGACAGCTCCGCGAGGATGTCCGGCGTGCGCTCCATTTCGAGCGTCCAGGTTCCGAGCCCCTTCTTCACCTTTCCGACGCGGCGCTCGACAGGTCGATAGTCAGAAACCGCAGCGGCCATGAAGACCACATCGTGGCGCTCCGCCAACACCGCTTCTCGCATCTCTGCGGCGCTTGTCACATCGACCCGACGCACACCCCACGGGGCTTCGAGAGCCGTTGGGCCGGAGACCAACGTGACCTCTGCCCCGGCGATCCATGCCGCCTCTGCAACTGCGTATCCCATCTTGCCGCTCGATGGGTTCGAGAGGAACCGTACGGCGTCGAAGTGCTCCACGGTTGGACCGGCCGTCACAAGCAGGCGCCGCGACTGCCAAGGCCGTCCCGAGAGGGTGCGGAGCACAGCGGAGAGCAGCCAGCGGGTGGCGGGCACATTGTTCGGCTCGGGAGGCTGCACGAGAGGCAGATCACTTCGATGCGACTGCCACGCCTCGCGCGCTTCCCGTCCGCCGAGAACAACCATGGCATGGGCGGGCCAGGTTTCGGAGGCCCGTTCCATGGAGAGCCCCTCGCCCAGCAATTGCTCCATTGCTGCAGGGCCAAACCAGCGGGCTGCACCTGGCGCCTCCAGCAGTCCGACCCGTGCGCCGGCCGCCGCGAGCAGCCGCGCGATCGCGACGGTCTCGCTGGCCGCAGGCTCATCTGCGATGACCAGCAGCAGGCTGTGCCGGCTCAGAAGGCTCACGGACCACGCTCCATCGAGAGCCAGCCTTGCAGGCCAACGGCGCCATGCGCGTCGAGCTCCATCACGCCCTCCTCCGCCCATCGGAAGAGGGCCGCAAGGAGGCCGCCGGTGAGCCCCCAGACGAAGTCTCCTTCGTAGTCGAAGGCCTGCATGGTCACCTTGCGACCGCCGCGCTCGAACTCCTGCGGGCGGCGCGCATCAGGATGCATCAGCCGCTGCACATCGGCCACGATCACGCGGGCAATCTCCGCCTCACTGAGCAAGAGAACGGGCGGTGCATCGAGCCAGCCGACCACGGGAACCACCCGGTAGCCACCGATGCTCCAGGCCTCGTCAAGGCAGCCGAGTGTCTGCACCGCCTCGGCCGGTATGCCGCACTCTTCGTGCAGTTCGCGGAGCGCTGCCTCGCGGGGCCCCTCATCGTCGCGATCGAGCCTACCGCCCGGAAAGGAGATCTGGCCCTTGTGGGTAGAGACCTGTTCCGTCCGCACGGTAAGGAGCGTGTGGACGCCGCCGTTCTCGTACCAAAAGGGCATGAGCACAGCCGCGCGGCGAAAGTGCTCGGGCACCACCTCGTCTCGGAGCTGCTTGGGCTCGTGGGTGGCAAGGGCGTCGAGCCGCGCGCGAAACCAGGCTGAGAAGGGAGGCTGCTCGTGCATCGTATCGCCGAGTCCCGCGGAGGGCTCAGTCCTTCTTGATGAGGTTGAAGACGCGGTCCGGGCCGGCTGGCACGATGCGGAAGACACGCATCATGAGTTTCCTCATGGACTGGTTCGGCAGGAGCACTTTGGCAGAGTCTTCACCGAGCGACTCATGAAAGCGGCAGCGTCCGAGGGATGGGTGCAGAAGCACATCTCCACGCTTGAGGTGGTCGAGATCAACATCGTCGCTGTTCTCGATGTCCTCTTGGACCTTTGCGGAGAAGGCGGTGACCGCGCCCCAGTCCAGCGCGGCTGCCGGCGACGGAGGCGGAGGCGGAGAGGAGAGACCGCTCAGCGGCGCCGCCGGCTGCACCCGCATGGAGCCTCCCTGCGAGGTCGACGGGCGGGGAGGCGCGATGGGCGCAGGGGTGGAGCGGGAGATAACCTGCGGCTGCGCTGCCGACCGCGGCGCTGCAACCTCGTGGACCGTTCGCGCCGGCGTACCAGCCGAAGCGGCGGCGCCGAACGAAACGCTTCGCTGCAGCAAGACGGTGATGTCTGCGGAGACGAGGCCGAGCACCTGGCCTCCACGGAGCGTCGGCTGTCCGCCGAGCGTGGCGAGGGCGGTTGCCATGAGGCGAAGCCGCTCCGACTTCCGCGCATCCCAGCCACCTTCGAGCGAGAGCAGTAGACCACCTTCGTCGTCGGCAAGCGTAACGGTCGCGCCGCTGTTGCGGCCGTCCGAGAGCCTGATCTGTTCGTAGCGGCCCGAGGCACGCACATAGCCCGTTGGCCAGCCGAGAGAGAGCAGCGCGGCGGTCACAGCGCCCGCCACCTCTTCACCTTCGGCAAGACGCAACTCCAAGACTCCCTCGTGCTCGCTCATGATTTGCTTTCGCTCAGATAACAGGCCACACGGAGGAAGTTCCGAACCGCGCCCGCCTTATTGCCTCCAGACCACAGCGTGTCAACGCAACCCCAGACCACCGGCGCGCAGCAGTCCACGCGCAGCGCGCTCCTCTCGGCGGCGTTGCTGCTGTCGGCATCCACGCTGGTGAGCCGGATTCTGGGCCAGTTCCGAGACCTCCTGCTGGTCTGGAAGCTCGGTGCCTCGGTCGACACAGACGCCTACCTCGCGGCCTTCTGGCTTCCCGACCTGCTGAGTTACTTTCTTGCGGGCGGCGCCTTCACCATCTCGTTCGTGCCCGCCTTTGCCAAGGCGGTGAGTGAAGGTCGGAGTGCGGATGGTTGGAAGCTCTTCTCGAACATCGCGACGCTGACGGCCTGCGTCCTGCTGGTGACCATCGGACTCTGCTGGTGGTTCACGCCTGAGCTGGTCGCAGTGATGTATCCGTCGTTCTCGACGGCACAGCAGGCGACCACCTCGCTCCTCACCCGCATCATCCTTCCGGGTCCTCTCTTCTTCTTCATCGGCGGACTTCTGACGGCGACGGAGACGGTTCGTGGCAGCTTTGCCGCGGCCTCGCTCACACCGCTCGTCTACAACCTCGCCATCATCGCAGGCGGGCTCTTTCTTGCGCCCTGGATGGGTGTCGCGGGCTTCTCGTGGGGGGTGCTCGCGGGCGCTGCGGCGGGTGCCCTTCTGGTGCCGCTTGCATTTGCCTGGTCGCGGGTTCGATTCAGGCCGCGACTCGACCTCGCCGACCCAGAACTCCGCGGCTACCTCCTCGCCACCGCGCCGCTCCTCATCGGCGTCTCGCTGCTGACGGTAGATGAGTGGATGGTGCGCTACTTCGGCGCGACGCTCGGCGTGGGCGCCATCACCCATCTGAGCAACGCCCGCAAGCTGATGCTCGTGCCTGCATCGCTCATCGGACAGTCGGTCTCCTACGCCATTCTTCCCTCGCTCTCGAACGACCTGGCAGCAGGTCGTGTCGATGAGGCAAACGAGCGGATGAGCAGCAGCATTGGCTCCATCGTCGCGCTCGCTGCGCTTGCTGCTGTCGCCCTCGCGAGCGCGGCCGAACCGATCGTCCGGACCATTTACCAGCATGGCGCTTTCGGGGCGGGAGATGCATCAGCGACGGCCTCCTACCTGCGCATCCTCGCGCTCGGTGTGCCCGGCTGGTGCCTCGCGACAGTGGCCTCACGGGGCTTCTATGCGCGCCAGGAGAACGGTCGTGCCATGCTCATCACCTCGGCCATCACCCTGCTCTCCCTGCCCGTCTACGGCCTCGGTGCGCGCAACGGCGCAGGCGTCGGTTTGGCGTGGGCTTCTGTCGTCGGTTGCACGCTCCAGGGCATTGCGATCGCTGCTGCGCTCGACTGGCGTCACAGGACGAAGACCCTAGCGATGACGGTTCGTGGGGCCGCGACCGGCCTAGCGTTCGCCGCGCCTGCAGCGCTGGCTCTCTATGGCTGGAGCGCATGGGGCTCCGACCGCCTCTCGCTGCCTCATCCCTGGGGCGCAGCGTTGTCGCTCGGGCTCAGCGTCGTGGCCTTCGGGCTGAGCACGATTGCCTATGTGTGGCGGTCAGAGCCGGTGCTGTTCGCCAAGGCATTGGCGCGGCTCCGACGGGCACGCTCGAAGTAGGCGCATTTCGCGGGGCAAAAACGAGTGAGGCCGGCGGTAAAGCCGGCCCCGAGGAGCATCCAATCGGAGCCCCAGCGCGGATTAGACGCTGGTCTTAAGATTGGGGGCGGCCTTGAAGCCAACCGACTTGCTCTCGCTGATCTTGATGGTCTTGCCCGTGCGGGGGTTGCGACCCTCGCGCGCCTTGCGGGTCTTCACCGTGAAGGTGCCGAAACCGGGGTAGGAGAAACGACCCTCTGCGATCGCGTCGGCGGTGGTGGCGAAAACCACCTCGACCAACTCGGCAACGGCCTTCTTGCTGTGACCTTCGAGCTTGCTGTGGACCACGTCAATGAGTTCTGCCTTCGTCATCTCATCCTCCAACGGTGTGTTGCGGAGAACCACCCCCGCAAGCTCTTGAATGCAAAGGATAAATAGTCCTTTGGAGCGGGGCCAAGATAAAGCCTGCGACGGAGCAAAGTCAAGCACAAAATGCATCGGGAAATTGCGTTGCGCCGCGTCAATCCTTGCCTTGCGCGCCCTTTTGTCACCTGAACGCAGCGCCCATGACCGCGCAGGCCGAAGGGCGTCTGACGACGAAGTCCCGTTACAATCCGTGAGGATAGCGGACTTCGGGTAGCCCAAGGTGGGTGCGCGCCTCTGCCACACTCCACGGCGTACGCCCTGTTTCTGCGGCCATGCGGGCTACTTCGGCCACCAGCTCGTAAGATCCTGCCGCGAGCTGGCCTTTGCGAATGAAGATATTGTCTTCGAGGCCAACCCGCACATGTCCGCCCCATTCCAGCGCGTAGCGGGCCATCACAAGTTCGTGGCGACCAATGCCGGCGACGCACCAGGTCCACCCGGCCGGAAGCCGCGACACGAGGTAGCGGAGGTGGCCTTCATCCGCATCCATCGCCCCGGCGACGCCGAAGACGAAGTCCACATGGAGGTCGCCGTCGAGAACACCCTCGCGATGGAGTCGGATGGCGGTGTCGAGCATGCCGAGGTCGAAGACCTCAATCTCGGGACGGATGTTGTTGGCGCGCAGACCGGCCGCGATCGCACGGATGGCCGGCAGCGGATTGGAGAAGATGTCATCTCCGAAGTTGCAGGTTCCTGTCGTGAGCGTCGCCATCTCCGGGCGAAGGACCAGCGCTGCGATTCGCTCCTCGATCGACATGCCGATTGCACCGCCGGTAGAGAACTGCACGATGATATCGGAGTGCTGTCGGATGGCAGCAAAGTAGGCGGCGAAGGTCGCTGCATCTTGGGTGGCGGAGCCGTCTGGACGGCGACCGTGAAGGTGGATCATCGCCGCGCCGGCGTCGCGGCAGCGGAGCGACTCGAGGCCTACCTCGTCGGGGGTGATGGGGAGCGCCGGCGTCTGTGCGCGGGTGATCTCTGCGCCGTTGATTGCGGCGGTGATGTGGAGGCCATCGCTCACGGGTCACCCCGCTTGATGCGCTGCTTGTCGATGGGGGTGACGCAGGTACCGACCGCGCGGCAGACCACCACAGGGTCCGCGAGGACCTCTGCAGAAGACTCGGCGCCAAGCTCCGGGTTGAGGCGGATGACCTTGCGGGCCTCGAACTCCATGCGGCGCGAGCTGCGGCCCACTTCGACGATGCGACCCACAGCTTCGATGTAGTCGCCGGCATAGACGGGGGCGAGGAACTCCACCTTCTCGTAGGCGCGGAAGAGCCCCTCGTCGCCGTCGAGCCGGATGAGGAGTTCGGTGGCTACGTCGCCGAAGAGGGCGAGCATGCGGGCACCGTCGACGAGGTTGCCCGCGTAGTGGGCATCGTGCGCCGACATGCGGAGACGGATCAGAACGGCGGTGGAGAGGTTCGGCATGGCAGGCTCCAAACAACAACGCCCGACCAGAAGGCCGGGCGTCAAACTTCGAAGGGGACGAGAGCTAGAGGCAGACCGGGACGGTTGCAGAGATGCGGTCGATGGGGACTACGTTGCGCGAGGGCCAGGAGACCGCGCAGACCTCCCACCAGGTACCGGTGGAGGGGAGCGGCTTGTCGCGGACTTCGTAGGCGACGATGCCATCGAGGGTGATGATGACGGTGGCGTAGGAGACGCCGTAGCCATGGTCGGACCAGTAGTGGACGGCAACCTTAAAGGTGCCCGCCGCGGGGTCGTCAAGCGAGACGTTCTCCGGGCCCCAGCCATCGGTGTCGTCGCGGTCGAGCGAGCAGTCATCACCCGTGAAGCCGGCTACGCCCCAGTCTGCAGAGGGGGTGCGGAAGTGGCAGTCCCACTGGCGGTCTTCCCAGCAGCCTTCGGGGCTGAGGACGTGGAGGTCGACGTCGGCGCCGGCACCGTTGCCTTCATCGGCCGGGTCGGGGTCGGAGGGGGTGCTCCAGGTGAGCTGGGTGTGGAAGGCCGCGTCGGGCACCGCGCGGACGTGGAGCGTAGCAGTGCTGTTGCAGCCCGCGGAGGAGGCAGAGAGACCGCGGTTGTCCTGTGCGTCGACCTGCACTTCGTACTCGCCGTTGGCGTCGACGAAGAAGCTGGAGGAGGCAGAGGCCGGGGGAGAGAACTCGGAGACCGACTCAGGGGGGCGGCTGATGATGCGCCAGGTGTAGTTCACGCAGCTGCCGTCAGGGTCGACGCAGTTGGCGACACAGTCGAGGTTGGCGAGCGGCGGCACGTTGACGTCGTCGGTGGGGATGGAGTCGGCGACGCCACGCTCGACGCAGGAGACAGCGGTAACCGTGGGGCACTCGTTGGTCGTCCCGACGCAGGTGAGAGGGAGCTCATACTCGGGGAAGGCTGAGTCGTTGGAGCTGATGACAACCTTGCCGGTCTCAGGGCGGCCCTCCACGGTGGGGCGGCAGGTGGCGACGACCTGGGTCGAGGCGCCAGGTGCGAGCGACAGCGGGGTTGCCGGGGGTGCATCGAGCGCGAAGATGGGGTCTGCCGCAGTGCCGTTGTCGGCCGAGACCGCGAGCGCAGAGATGTCGAGGTTCTCGCCGTTGCCGAGCTCTGAGCAGTTGGTGACGGTGAGGGTGAGGCGGCCGGGCACGCCGTTCATGAGCACCTCGCCGAAGTCGCCCGTGTCGGGGGAGACGGCGATGCAGGGGACGCCGCCGTTGCCCTTGAGGTCGATGACGGTGTCGGCATCGGGGCTCTCAAGCGTGGTGAGGTTGATGGCGCCCACGTCGTTGTTCTCGTCGTCGGGGCAGTACTTGACCGTGAAGGTCTTGGTCTCGTTGGCCGCGAGCGCCCAGGGGAGCTCGGGGGTCGGGAGCGCGTCGCCCTCGTTCGGGATGACGGTGTAGACACCCGTCGCCGCGAGGGTGAGGTCGGTGATGGTCTGCGAGGTGTTGAGGGCCTGCAGGGTCTCGACGACCTCGACGCAGTTCGGGGGAGCGACGCGACCAAAGATGATGGGGTTGGGCGTCGCATAGAGGCGGCCGCTCGTGCCCGGTGCACTCAGCTGTATCTCGAAGACGCCGTCGAACGCCCGTCCTGCCTGAATGGACTGGTTGGTCTCGATCCGAAGCGTCGCCGTGTGGCCGGCGACATCGCCGTCTGCGCGATTGAAGGTGACTTCGACCTTGTGGCGGGTCTCCGGGCTACCGTCGAAGGTGGAGAGGTCGAAGGGCTCCGAGCCGCTCGCGAATCCGAACATCGCACGGTCCGCGCCTACGATCTCCATCTTGGACACCACGAGCGCGGCCTTGCCTTCGTTCGTGATGTTGATGTTCTGCTGGCGGAGACCCGGAACCGACGGAAAGGTCACGACGTCGACAGGATTGGAAATAAAGACCGGCTGATTGGCGCTGGTAACGCTGTCCGAGCAGCCTGTGAGGGCGACAGAGCCCGTAATGGAGAGGAGCCCAAGGCTCATCGCTACGGCAATACTTCTCAGAGGCACCCGGAACGCTCCAATCATGACAACCTCGTTTGCGTGTGGGAAAAACCCGAACAGTACTCGCGATAGTGAGCAGCGTGCCTCAGATCAAGCGGAAGGCGGCTCACGCACAAAGTTTGCGGCGCCCGTCGAACCGCCTCCTCTCGACCCGCATCGCCAAACTGAATAGGCAGGCGGAGTCGGCGTCCGGTCGACACCCACCGGAGGCTTCACATGCTTCGAACCATCCTCGCATCGTCGCTCGCGCTTCTCTCTCTCCAGGCTTGCGGGCCGATGTATGACGGCTCCTGCAGCCTGACAGAGAGTCGCTGCCACGACGAAAGACAGACCATTTGCGACGCCTTCTCCTGCTACGACGAGGTCCGGCAGGTCTGCGAGGATGTCTGCGTGAGCAGCGACAGCGGCTCGTCCGGCACCAGCCAGTGTGTAAGCGACGCCGAGTGCCGGGTGGGTTACCGCTGCGAGTCGGACGGCGTCTGCCGTGCGCCGCTCTGCCGCGCCGATTCCGACTGCTACGCTGGTCAGCGGTGCGAGTCGGATGGTCGCTGCCACTCGGTGAGCAGCCAGCCCACGGGCGGCCAACTCTGTGAGAGCTGCAACAGCAGTTCGGAGTGCGCGACCGGTTCGCTCTGCCTGCAACTCAACGGCGGTAGCAGCGTCTGCGGCGCCGACTGCGCGAGCAACGCCGACTGCCCTGCGAATTTCCGCTGCTACGATGTGGGCACGCAATACCAGTGCGCGCCCGTGTCGGGGAGCTGCCCTGCGGGTCTGTCCTTCACGGGCTGCCGGGTCGATAGCGACTGCGCCGCCGGCGACCGTTGCGACGGCAGCTGGTGCTTCTCGCCTGCCGGCTCGGGCTCCGGCCAATAGCCGGCCCGAGCGGAGGGCGATTAGTTCTCGAGGTCGAGGAAGGCGCGGAGATGGTCGCTGCGCGCCGGAGCGCGGAGCTTGGCGAGTGCCTTCGCCTCAATCTGACGGATGCGCTCACGGGTGAGCGAGAAGTCTTTGCCGACCTCTTCGAGCGTATGGTCGTTCTTCTCCCCGATGCCGAAGCGCATGCGGAGAATCTTCTCCTCGCGGGCCGACAGGGTGGAGAGCAGCCGCTGCGTGTGGCGCATGAGTTCGGTGTCGGTCGCAGAGTCGATGGGTGACTCGGCGTTCTCGTCGGCGATAAAGTCGGAGAGCTGGCTGTCGTCGTCGCCGATGGGGGTCTCGAGGGAGACAGGCGCGCGGGCAATCTTGAGAGCCTTGCGGACGCTGTCGACGCTCATGTCGAGCTTCTTGGCGATCTCTTCGGGATAGGGCTCGCGGCCGAGCTCCTGCTCCAGGTAGCGCGAGGTGCGGATGATGCGGTTGATGGTCTCGATCAGATGGACCGGGATGCGGATGGTACGGGCCTGGTCGGCGATGGCGCGGGTGATGGCCTGCCGGATCCACCAGGTGGCGTAGGTCGAGAACTTGTGGCCGCGCTGGTACTCGAACTTCTCGACGGCGCGCATGAGGCCGATGTTGCCCTCCTGGACGAGGTCGAGGAAGTGCATGCCACGATTGACATACTTCTTGGCGATCGAGACCACGAGGCGGAGGTTGGCTTGGATCATCTCGGCCTTGGAGCGCTCCGAGCGGTACTCTCCTTCGTTGACCTTTTTGACGGTGGCGCGGAGCTCGTCGGCATCCATGGCGAGCGTCTCGCGGAGGCTGACGAGCATGTTGCGGGCGCTCGAGAAGCGGTTCTCAAACTCGATGAAGCGGGCCTCATCGAGGGTCCCCTTCTTCCGCTGCTTGCGAAGTTCAATGAGCATGACCTCAATTTCTGCCGCGGGACGGCCGAGCTGGCGCTCGCACTCTTTGACCCGCTTCTCACACCGCTCGAGCGTGGCGAGCTGCTCGCGGAGCGCCTTGGCGAGTTCGAGGACGATACCCGGGTCGAGGCGGAGCGAGCGGACCGACTCGAGTGCCTCTTGGCGCTCGGTCTCGAAGGCCTTGCCGCGGAGCCGGGCTGCGACCAGCGCCTCGTAGGAGGCACGCACCGCCGCCAGCCGAAGGGCGAGGTTGCGGGCGAGGATCTCGGGGTTGAGGTCGGCCGGGATGTCGGACGGGGGGAGGTAGTATTTGGCGCGGGCGGTTCCCTCGGCGACCTCGCGCTCCACGTTCAGAAGGCAGGCAAGGCCGGCGGGGCAGCCGAAGAGGTTGTCGAAGAGGACCAGGCGGCCCTCTTCAATCTTCTTGGCGATTTCAACCTCGCCTTCACGGGAGAGGAGCGTGACGCTGCCAATCCGCTTGAGGTACATCTTGACGGGGTCCATGCCCTCTTCATGGTAGAACTGCTCTTCGGCGGCCTCTTCGGGCGAGGCGAAGGCGCGGTTCTTCGCGCTCGAGGCAGACTTCTTGGCCTTGGCGGACTGGTCGGCCTCGTCGGCATCGAGTTCGAAGACGCTGTCGTGGTCGCGATCGGCCACGGCCTTGGGGGCCTCGTGCTCTGATTCCTGCGCCTGCTTCCTTTTGGTCATTCGTCGTCCGATGAAGTGCGGCTGCCCGCCGGTTGAGGCACCTCGGTGCGTCCCCCAACAGATGGGAACGGCGAGGCAATTCTGCAAGTGAGAGAGACAATGCGCCGCACTTCGCACACGGATGCATGCAAGACGGTCCAGTCAACTTCGCGCGCTGATTGCCACACCTTGGCAACCGGCGCAAAAAAGGCGTGTAGAAAGTAAGAGAAGCACGGATCAGGCAGCGGCAATGAATGCGGTGCCGCCTCTGTGCGCGATGCGACGCCGAACTACCGAGGCGACCCCAGTCGTGCTAGGCAACGGTTCGCTCCTCCTCAGGTATTCCGCTTGGCTCTGGCACACCCCGTTCGTCGCGTTATCGGTATCGACCCAGGCTCCATCAAGGCGGGCTGGGGGGTCGTGGAGCAGTCGGGAAATCGGCTGCGGCTGATTGGCTCAGGCACCATCAAGCTCGGTACCGGCGGACTGACGGAGCGTATCGCCCTGCTCTACGCCAAGCTCCGGACGATTCTGGAGGAGCACCAGCCGAACGAGGCTGCGATTGAGGCCATCTTCTTTCAGAAGAATGCCGACTCGGCGCTCAAGTTGGGTCATGCGCGCGGCGTGGCGCTCCTCGCGCTCGCGCATTCGCAGCTGACCCCGACGGAGTATGCGCCGGCGTCGGTGCGCAAGTCGGTTATCGGGAACGGCGCCGCCGACAAGGTTCAGGTCCGGGCGATGATGCGGATGATGCTCGGCGCGCCGGAGCTCGAAGGGCTCGATGAGACCGACGCCATCGCCATCGCAGTCTGCCATCTTCACCACCATCCGCTGCTAACGACGAGACGCCTATGATTGCACGCCTGACTGGAACCCTTGCTGCCAAGTCGCTCGACACGATCATCCTCGATGTGGGTGGCGTGGGGTATGAACTCTTTGTGCCGCTGTCGGTGATGGAGTCGCTGGCCAACCTGGGAGACCGGGCGACGCTGGCGGTGCACACGCTGGTGCGGGAGGATGCGATCACGCTCTACGGGTTCGCGACGACGGCCGACCGGCTGCTCTTTCAGCGGCTGATGACGGTGAGCGGCGTGGGGCCGAAGCTCGCGCTGCAGGCGCTGAGCGTTTACTCGGGCGTGGAGTTGCAGACGGCGCTGGTGACCTCGGACGAGCGGTCGCTGATGCGCATTTCTGGCATCGGAAAGAAGACGGCGCAGCGCATGTTGCTGGAGCTGTCGGAGAAGGTGGCGCTGATGGATCTGGGCGGCGGCGCGGCATCGGCGCCGGTGGGTTCGTCGCGCGTCGTGTCGGACCTGGTGCTGGGGCTGCTGGATCTGGGCTTCACGCGGAAGCAGGCGGATGACGCAGCCATCAAGCTCAAGGGTCGCGCAGACGAGGGCGTGGCGGTAGAGGTGCTGTTGCGCGAGGCATTGAGGTTGCTCCGCGGCTGAACAGTTGTTTAGAAGCAGGCGCACACGCCCGAGGAGCCCATGGAGCCGAACCGCCAGACAACCCCGCGCCCCATTGCGGATGAAGAGCAGCACGACGCGTCGCTGCGGCCGAAGGTCTTCGACGAATATGTGGGGCAGGAGAAGGTGAAGGAGCGGCTGCGGACGGCGGTGCAGGCTGCGAAGTTTCGCGGAGAGCCGCTCGACCATGTGCTGGTGAGTGGCCCGCCGGGTCTGGGCAAGACCACGCTCGCTGCGATTCTTGCGGCCGAGATGGGTGTGGCACTGCATGTGACGAGCGGCCCGGCGATCGAGAAGAAGGGCGACCTGGCGGGCATCGTGACAGGGCTCCAAGAGGGGGATTTTCTCTTCATCGACGAGATTCACCGGCTGCCCTCGGTCGTAGAAGAGAACCTCTACCCCGCGATGGAAGACTTCCGCTTTGATGTGGTGCTTGGCGAAGGCCCGCACGCCAAGAGCATCCGGCTGGAGCTGCCTCGTTTTACCCTTATCGGCGCGACAACGCGGAGCGGACTGTTGACGACGCCGCTGCGGGCCCGCTTCGGGATTGTGGAGCGTCTGGAGTACTACCGCACAGACGAGCTTGCGCGGATTCTGATGCGTTCGTCGTCGATTCTCGGCGTCGCGCTGGAGGATGACGCTGCGCAGGAGCTCGCGCGCCGGAGCCGCGGCACGCCGCGCATTGCGAACCGGATTTTGCGCCGTGTGCGGGACTACATGCAGGTGGCCGGATTGGACGCTGTGAGCCTCGAACTTGCACAGCATGCGCTGACGCAGCTCGAGATTGATGAGCGTGGCTTTGACGCCATGGACCGGAGCTACCTAGAGGCGCTGACGATCAAGTTCGGCGGCGGTCCTGTAGGGCTCGAGACGCTTGCGGCGGCGACGGGCGAGGCGGCCCAGACGCTCGAGGATGTTTACGAGCCCTTCTTGATTCAGGAGGGCTTCTTGCAGCGGACGCCGCGCGGACGGCTCGCAACGCCGCTGGCAATGCGGCACATGGGCGTTACGCCGCCGAGCGCGGCGAGCGGTCAGCTGCCGCTGCTGGACGGTGAGACATGAGCGCCGAGGCAGCGGGACATTTCGCCCGGTTTCTGGCGGCGATCGGGGTCGATGTAGGCGCCGATGCCGAGATGGCGGAGACGGCCAACCGGTTTACGAAGCTGATGCGGGAGCGGCTCGCTGTGCCGGCGGCGACGATTGAGCTGCGGCCCATTGCGCGGGAGCGTTCCGAAGGGGCAGCGCAGGTGATTGTCGTTCGCGACATTCCGTTGCGTGCGCTCTGCCTGCACCACCTTATGCCCTTTGTGGGAGAGGTGAACATCGCCTTTCTGCCGCAGGAGCGGATGACGGGGTTTGGCAGTCTGGTCCGCCTTGTGGATTCGATGGCGACGGGACCGCAGCTGCAGGAGCGGCTGACAGATGGTCTGGCAGCAGAGGTGATGCGGCAGCTCGAGCCCGCCTGGGTCGCCGTCTCCATCTCGGCGCTACAGACCTGCGTGGAGATGTCGGGCACGGGTCGGCGGCCGCGGACGGTGACAATGAGCACGCTTGGAGCCACGACGCCGGAGGCCGCGTGGCCCTTCGTGCAGCATGGCGCGCAGCCTGAGACCGGCGCGTGAGCGGTCTGTTGGTGGTGGGCGGCGGGATGGCCGGCATCACGGTGGCGGCCGAGCTGCGGAGGGCAGATGTGGCCTTCACCTGGGTGGAGGCGGACAGTCGCGCCGGAGGTGCGCTCCACCGGGTCTTCAACCCGCTGTTCGGCTGGCCCGAAGGCGGAGGACGGTCGGGCGTGGAGCTGGCTGCTTCGATCGAAGATTCCGAGGACTGTGCGGGGCTGGAGCGTGGCTGCAAGGTGGCCTCCATCGAGGCTACGGCGGGCGGGTTGCGTGTGGGTCTGGAGCGGTCTGCGACGGCTGAGGTGACATGGAGCGTCTGGTCTCGGGTGGTGCTCTGCACAGGCACGCGGCCGCGCCGTTGGGAGGCACCGGGCGCCGCTGGTCGGTGGGGTCGGGGCCTGGAGCTTTCGACGTATGGCCGGGGCGCGCACTACGCTGGTGAAGCGGTAGCTGTTGTTGGCGGCGGCGATGCCGCCGTGGAAGGAGCGCTGCGGATGGCGGCGAAGGGATGCACTGTCTGGCTCATCGTGCGCGGCCCAGCGCTGCGGGCATCGCCGCGGTTTGTGGAGGCGCTCGCTGCGACGCCGGCGATCGAGGTACGATTTGGATGTGAGGTGAACGAGGTCATCGCGGGGTCGCAGGACAAGCTGTCGGAGGTTGTACTGTCAGACGGCGAGAGGTTGCCGGTGCGCGGCCTTTTTGTGAGGGTCGGCGTCGACCCCGTCTTGCCATCCATCACGCCCGCGCCGGCGCTCGATGCTCGCGGCTACCTGCGCGTGGACCACACCGGGCTGAGTTCGATGGCTGGTCTCTACGGCGCCGGCGAGGTGACGTCGGCCGAGGTGAGCCAGCTGCGCGAGGTGACGGAGCAGGCGTTGCGGGTAGCGCGGGCCATCTGCAGCGGGGCGTGAGAATCGGCTGAGGGATGTCGACGGGCGGAGGTCGAGCGGCTAGTCATGGAAGGTGTTCTTTGTTGGTGTCGATCGCTGCAGGAGGTTGCATGAAGAAGTGGCTCGTTCTCTCGCTGGTTGCTCTCGCTGGTTGCGCTGCGGATGAGGCGAGCCGTGGCACACCGTCGCGCGGCGGCGGTAGCGTTACCGACACCGATAGCAGCAGCGACACGGGCGCCGCCGACACCGGCAGCACCGACACCGACATTGCTGACACGGACATGACGGACACCGGCACGGCTGACACAGACATGTCGGACACCGAGACGGCCGACACCACGCCCGTC
>CAIWGR010000314.1 GCA_903912275.1 uncultured delta proteobacterium | reverse complement strand
CGCCCGTCGCCAGGATGACGCCCCGCTTGGCCTCGATGAGCTGCTCGCCCGCGGCATTCTGCGTCTTCACGCCAATCACCCGGCCGCTCTCGTCGGTCACCAGCTCCATCGCCCGGGTCTCCAGCCGCGGCTGCACGCCACGGTCCAGCAGCCCCTTGAGGAGCCGCCCCGCGAGGCTCGCCCCACCGCTCACCTTGCCCGCCTTGAACCGCGCGCCGAGCTCCTTGTAGGGCAGCGCCAGCGGGCTGGCGAAGACACCCCAGGTTGTCGCCTCGACCACCGTCATCGGCGTGCCGCCGAAGATGGGGCTCCGCCGCAGCTTGCCCTTCCACTCGCCCAGCTCGTTGGTGTCGAAGATCTCGGTCTCGATGGAGCGTGCGCCCGGCTTTCCGCCCTCATGCTCGGGGTGGTAGTCGGCATACTTGGGCACCGCCTGGAAGGTGGCCGGCGTCTTGGCCTCGAGGTGGGCCAGCATCTCCAGCGACCGGTCCAGGAAGGCCTCCAGCAGCGCCTCGTCCGACCGCCCCGCCGCAATCGTCCGGATGTAGGTCGCAGCCTCGGCGCGCGAGTCGGCCACGCCCACCTCCTTCATGTGGGGGTTGTTGGGCACCCAGACCACGCCGCCCGAAACGGCCGTTGTGCCGCCCACGCTCGCGCTCTTCTCGAGCAGCACCACCTTGGCGCCAAAGTCGTGCGCCGCGATGGCCGCAACCAGCCCCGCGCCACCCGTGCCGAGCACCACCACATCTGCCGATTCGGTCCACTTGGGACCCTTCTTTCCAAATCCGAACATGACTGTTTCCTTGCTGAAAGAGAACTAGACGGGCCGCTCTGCGGCGTGTCGCGCGGCGGCATAGCCCCAGGCCATGCCCCGCAGGTTCGAGAGGCCGCTCTGGTAGCCCGCGCCCGTGTCGAGCGGCGCCGCTGAGTTGCCTGCCGCATAGAGGCCCGGGATGGCATGGCCACGCACATGCACCACCCGTCCGAAGTCGTCGGTCTTGAGCCCCACCGAGTTGATGGCCGCGCCCACGGGGGCCAGCTTCACGCCGTAGAAGGGGGCCTTTTCGACCGGTCCGAGGTTGGGGTTGGGCATGTCGCGGTCGCCCGTCATCATGGCCGCCCAGGGGTAGTTTCCACGCCCGAAGTCCTCGTCCACCGCCTTGTCGGCCAGGCCGTTGAACCGCTTGAGCGTCGCCTCCAGCCCATCGGCCGAGATGCCCAGCTTCTCGGCCAGTTCGCGGGGCGTGGCGGCCTGCACGACCACCGCGCCGGGCAGCTCCATGCCGGGCAGGTAGGTGCCAAAGCAGTACTTGTCGCGGAAGTTCTGGTCGAAGATGAGGTAGGGCGGAAAGTTGGGCTGCGTCTGCTTCTTGCCATCCCAGTGGCGCACCTTGGGCAGGTACTCCTTGTAGAAGGCCTCGTCGCAGAACCGCTCACCTGCCGCGTTGACCCAGATGGCGTGCGGGTAGCCGCCCTCCCACGAGGCCCGCCAGAGCGGCGCCCCATCGTGCTCTTCGCCGGGAATCTGAAAGCCGAAGAACATGCCCAGGTTCATGGAGGGCACGCCGGCGAGCTGTGCGCCCACCTCGCCGCCGAGCACCAGGTTGTCGCCCGTAACGGAGGGCATGACCATGGAGTTCCAGGTGGGGAGGAGCTCAAACGAGGGGGCCACATCGGGGCGCCAGTCGTAGCCGCTCATGGCGATGAGGACGCCCTTGCGGGCACCGATGCGGAGGAGCTTGCCCTCGTGCTGCGCGACCACGCCCACCACGCGGCCGGCATCGACGAGGAGCTGCACGGCGGGGGTGCTGAGCATCATGTCGATCTTGCGGTCCACGAGGGCGGCCTTGAGCAGGTAGCCCATCATGCCGGGGCCAAAGCCGCGCTGGTCTTTGCGCATGCGGGCGGCCATGGTCTTGAAGTCCCAGGTCATGATTTTGGAGAGGCTGCCCCACGAGAAGAGCTCGTCGTGGGTGATGCCCATGGGCACATGGGGGGTGAGGTAGGTGCTCTTCTGGAATTCGGCGAGCGAGGCGCCATCGAAGATTTCGACCTCGAGGTAGCGGCCATGGGCGGCGGTGCCGGGTGCGTGGGGGTGGTAGTAGTCGGGGAAGTTGCGGATGATCTTCCACTTCACGCCGCACTGCTCTTCGAGGAAGCGTGTGGCGAGGGGCCCGAGCGCGAAGAGGCGTCGTGCGAGGTGCTCGCTGCCGTAGCCTGCGGCCAGGAAGCGGAGGTAGGCCCAGGCATCTGCCTCGGAGTCGGGCGCCCCTTCGCGCTCCATGAGGTGGTTGCAGGGCACAAAGACTTCGCCACCGGAGTAGGCCGAGACGCCACCGGCCTTGTGGGCCTTCTCGAGGACGAGGGTCTTGAGCCCTGCGTCGTGCGCGGCGAGCGCGGCGGTGATGCCGCCAATGCCGCTGCCGCAGGCGATGAAGTCGTACTCGAGGTCAAAGGGCACAGCGGTCATGGCACAGCCTCAACGGGGGTCAGTCCGCCCGATTGAAACATGTTCTAGTGCATCGTGCAAGGAGGGGTGGGGGAGAGGGGGTGGTAGCCGTGAGACGATGTTCGGTCGCTACGCCGAGGAGCGTTGACGCCGCGCTCGGCGCGGTGCATTCCAACAAGACGATGACCTCACCCTTCCTCACCTTGCCCGCAGACCGCCACGTCGCCCCCAACGCGCTCGCCTTTGCGATTCGTGACGG
>CAIWGR010000313.1 GCA_903912275.1 uncultured delta proteobacterium | reverse complement strand
TCCAGTCGTTCTTCCAGTCTATGATGACCGGCCGCATCGAACCTCGGATGGCCTGGAAGGTCTTCCAGTTCAATTTCCTCCACCGTTGCGATGTCGCCAATGGAGAACGTGGACAGGAGCATGCCCAGTCGTTGAATCAGTTCGCGGAACTCGATGGTAAGCTCACCGAGCTGTCGGTGGCCCAGCTGAAGCGGAAGCTGCACGAACTTCAGCTCAAGGCTTCGAGCGACTTCGGCCCCGCCTCGGCCGAAATCCGGCGACTAGCTGGACTCACGCGCATCATGCGCTCGATCCGAGAAATCCTGAGGTTAGACGGCATGTCGGGTTATCTCCGCGCGGCCAAGCCCTGCTGGATGATGAGCCCGGCTAGCCTGAGTTCCTTTGTCGGTGTAGATGCGGCGAATCTTCAATCGGTCTCGGGGCCCCAATTTGACGTCGTGGTGTTCGACGAAGCATCGCAGATGCGCGTGATGGAGGCCGTCTACTGCATGAGTTACGCCAAGCAGTCGATCATCGTCGGTGACCGTAAGCAGCTGCCGCCGACCAACTTTTTCCGCGGCGGTCTTACCGACCAGGATGACACCGATGATTTCGTCGAAAGCGTGCTTGAGGAGTTCGGCGGCGTATTCCGGGAGGAGGGACCTTCTTCAACCAAGGTGAGCCTGCTTTCGCATTATCGAAGCGAGACGCCGGATCTAATCGCCTTTAATAACGCACGGTACTACTCAGGAAGCCTGGAGGTTTGTCCTCCGCGGGTCGTCTCTGGCACGGGTTTACGTCATGAGCACATCGCTGAGGGAAGGTTCGTGGGCCAGATCAATCGCGCCGAAGCCCAGCGCATCACAGACCTCGTCGTCGAGCATGTGACCAAGCGGCCAGATCGCTCCCTTGGCGTAGTTGTCATGAATTATAGCCAGATGGAACTCGTCGAGAATCTCCTGACCGACGCCCCGGGTTTCGTCCAGCTGTTCATGTCAGACGAAGAGTCCTTTTTCCTGCGGAATCTAGAGACCGTACAAGGAGATGAGGCGGATTACATCATCCTCGGGCTGACCTATGGCAAGGGCGAGGATGGCCGCTTCAGCGCGGCATCCTTGGGTCCCCTTACGAAGAGCGGAGGTCACCGACGACTTAATGTGGCGACTTCACGTTCACGGCTTGGTATGACCGTCCTTAGCTCTTTGGTGGATCATGACCTGGCAGGCTCGTCCGCGGTAAGCGAAGGATTCCAGCTATTTCGGGAATTTCTCGCCTATCTCAGGCAATCCAAGGCCGACAACGATTTTGGTATCACGCAGAAGGCTCCGGTGGAGAACTCCGGTCCTTCACAGGTGCTTCTAGGCTGCGAAAAAGTCTTCGAATCCGAAGTCATAGAGTTCCTTCAGGCCGCAGGTCTTGACGTAAGGCCTGGATATGGCGCCGGCAGGTATCGCATCGATATCGTGATCCTAGACCGGGGGAGTAACATGCTGGCCGTCGAATGCGATGGAGCCTCCTACCATGCGATGACCACAGCACGTAGCCGCGACAGGGCACGCAGGGAGCACCTTCAGGCCAAGGGGTGGAGGTTTCATCGGGTCTGGAGCCGCGATTGGTATCATGACCGCGAGGCGGAGCAGGCTAGGCTGATGGCCGTGGTGCAGGAGGCGAGGGAAGCGAGGGGCGAGCCAGCCAAGACGTAAGCCAAGAATAATGTAGTCATCCAACGAGGGAGACGCTT
>CAIWGR010000312.1 GCA_903912275.1 uncultured delta proteobacterium | reverse complement strand
GATGCCCGACGCGCAGCTGTCTGAGGGACCTGGGCTGTTGCAGGGCTCGCCATTGGAGAGCCGCGGCATGCAGGCGGGCCTGTCCATGCTGAGGTCGCAGAAGAGGCCGTCGCGGCAGTCGCGCGTGTTGCTGCAGGCGGCGCCGGTGTCGAGCCAGAGGCGGCAGGTGTCGGTGGCCGTGTCGCAGAAGCCGCCATCGCACCGGTTGGTAGCAGCGCAGGACTGGCCGGGCGTGGGGTAGGGCTGGCAAACGGTGCCGTCGCAGTAGGAGCGCAGGCAGCGTGCTCCCTCGGCGTCGCAGGCGCCACCGACCGGGACGTAGGTGCGCGGGTCCTCTTCCTGACAGGTACCCTCGGTGCCAATGCCGAAGGTGCAGGTTGCACCCGGCGGGCAGCTGTTTGAGGTGGTGCAGGTTGCGCCGATGGCGAGGAACTCGGTGCAGACGCCGGGGCAGGTAGCACCGAACTGGCACCAGCCGGTGGCGCACTCGTCGTTCCAGTTGCAGTCGCCGCCGAGGGGGCGGGTGCCGTCGAGGAGGTCCCAGTTGTCATCGTCGATGGCGCAGGAGTCGCCACCGAGGGAGCTGATGGCGGCGCAGAGATTTGCCTCGTTCCAACGCACGGTGCCGTTCGCGAGCGAGGGCGCCAGCGTCGCCGCAAAGTTGGCCTGGAGGAAGTTGGCGAAGGCGGCCTGCGAGATGGGGCCGCGGGCGAGGGTGCTGCCCACGTCGCAGCGTGCGGCGGCGGAGGCATAGGCCGTTGCGAAGCTCTCAAGCGCGGTCGCGGTGGAGCAGTTCACGGATCCACCACCGCCACCGCCGCCACCGCCGCCGCCACTGCCACCGCCACCGCCACCGCCGCGGTCAGGTTGGGCGTCGTCACAGGCAGAGAAGAGGAGAAGGGCTGCGAGGAGACAGAGATGGCGCATGTTCAGCTCCGGGGCGGGCGTGGCGGCAAAAACGCGAAACGCCGCAGGTGCGGCGTGGCGGTCGGCAGGCGAGGAACGTCGCCTATCGAACTACTCGGGGCGGGTGCGAAGCGACCGCCGACGGCGGCGCTCGGCGTCGCGCTGCTTGCGCTTGGCCTTGACGCTGGGCTTCTCGTAGTAGCGGCGGTTCTTGACCTCCTTGAGGATTCCCTCACGGGCCATGGCGCGCTTGAGGCGACCGATGGCGCGCTCAACTGCTCCGTCGACCTTGACCTCGAGGGGGCCAAGTTCCGTCTCATTGCGGGTCTGCATCGCTTCTTTGCTCATGTATCTCGCCTAACCAGGTCGTGGGAGCACCGCGTGCGCGGCGTCCAAGATCAAAGGGAGCGCATCGGTAACACTGTGAGGCGCGAGGGTCAAGCGAATGGAGCATGGTGCATGCCCGTTTTGTCGTGCGTTGACGGCAATCCGGATGGGTGCGAAGAGCTCCCGCAGATTGCCGCGTGAGGTGAAGATGTTTGTGGTGCTCGAAGGACTGGATGGCGCAGGAACGACGACGCAGCTCGGCCTGCTTTCTGAGCGTCTCACGTCCGAGGGCCTCGACCACCTCACCACGCGCGAACCCACGGGCCGACTCGTAGGGCGGACCATCCGGCAGATTCTCGCCGGCAAGCTGCTGCGCCCCGATGGAAGCTCCTTTGACGCCGAGACGCTGGCGCTCCTCTTTGCCACCGACCGGCTGGACCACCTGACCCACCTCATCGAACCGGCGCTGGCCCACGGAAAGTGGGTCATCTCCGACCGCTATGTCCACAGCTCGCTCGCCTACCAGGGGATGGAGGTGGACCGGCACTGGGTTGCCAAGATCAACGCGCAGGCGCGGCCCGCCGATCTGGTCATCTGGCTCGACCTCGACCCCGAGGCCTGCATGGAGCGGGTTGCCGCGCGTGGCGGCGAGCGGGACATTTTCGAGACAGCAGAGAAGCTGAAGCTCTTCGCGGAGGGCTACGCGCAGTCGTTTGCGCTGCGGAGTGACCCATGGGTGAAGGTGTCGGGCGAGGGCAGCCGCGAAGCGGTTGCAGCGCGCATCTGGGCCGCCGTCAGCGCGGCTCGTCCGAGCTGACTTCTGGGCTGAGTTCGAGGCCCAGCGCTGCTGCGAAGCGGCTCGCGCAGGCCGCTGCCGCCTCGGTGAGCGAGGGAGGCTGAGCCATGACCGCGGCGACCGAGGTGGCCGAGGCGCCGGGCATGCCGCAGGGGACGAAGAGGGAGAAGGCGTCGAGGCTGGTGGTGAGGTTGAGTGCCGCGCCGTGCATCGAGACGCCGCGGCTGATGCGCATGCCGACGGCCGCCAGCTTTCCCTGTTCGGTCCAGAGGCCGGGGTGTGCGGTGTCGTAGGGCGCGCTGATGCCGAGCGTGGCGAGATAGGCAGAGACAGAGCCTGCGAGCGCGCGCACAAGGTCGGAGGGGCCGATGCGGAGGGCGCGGGTATCGACCACGGCGTAGAGCACGAGCTGGCCCGGGCCGTGGTAGGTGACCTCGCCGCCGCGGTCGCTGACGACCAGTTCGATGCCGCGTGCACGGAGCTGCTCCTCGGGGAGGAGGAGGTCTGCGGGCGCGGCGCGGCGCCCCATCGTGATGACGGGGTCGTGCTCGAGCGTGAAGAGCCGGTGGTGGCCGGAGCCATCCACCAGCGCCTGCCAGGCCGCGGTCTGGCGCTCCATCGCAGCCCCGTACCCGATGCGTCCCCAGTGGGACCATGCGAGCAGGCGGGGCGGCGCTGTGGCCGACGCGGGCTCCACGCCGCTAGGCGCGGAGGTCGCGGAGGAGCGCCTCGTCGGGGAGCTGCAGCGCGATGGTGTGGCGTGTGACGCCAACGCCATGCTCGAGCAGCAGGGCGCCGAAGGTCTCGCGGTGGATGAGCGTTACGGGCGTTCCCTGTGCTGCCGCAGCGGTCGCATCATCGGCGAAGCCGCGGACGGCGAAGAGGATGAGGTCGTTGGAGCCTGCAGCCTCTCCGACTTCACGGAGCGCTGCGACTTCTGCTGCCGTCGCCTGGCCGCGCGGCGAGACGACCGCGACGGTCAGCTTGCGGGGCGTGAGGCTGCGGTCCTGACGGGCGTGCAGGTAGCCCATGATGCTGTCTGCGCCTTCGCCCGTGGTGATGGCGGTGTAGCCGAGCTGGTTGAGCAGCAGCGAGAAGACGTGGGCGAGGTGGAGTTCGGAGAGCTGCTTGAGCGTGGTCAGCAGCCGGTCTTGGACCAGCTTGTTGTGGGCCTCGGCCCAGGCCTCGAGCGACTGGAGCGAGCGGCTGATGTCGCCTGTGACGGTGCCGGCAACGCCGAAGCCGTCGGGGCGGAGCTCCTCGATGAGCGGCGGCCGGCCGAGGGCGGAGCGGCGTGCAGCGCTGGCCCGGACGATGGCGCGGACGCCGTGGCCGCCGAGCTTGCCGATGGTGCCGACAGGGGCCGCGGTGAGGACCGCGCCGAGCTCTTCGGCGCGGGTCGAGGAGCCGGGCTGAAGCTTTGCAACAGCCTCGAAGAAGAGGCGCTCGAGCTCCGTGGCAGCTGCGTCGGGGGCGAGCCGCACGAGGGGGCGGGCAGGCTGAGCGGCGGTCACGGGCGGTGCAGGCTGCTGGCGGTTGCGGTCGCGATCTCCGCCGTCGCGGTTGTTCTCGCCGCGGTTGTTGTCGCCGCGGGGGCTCTCATTGCGCTGGGGCTGTGCGGCGGCGGGGGCGGGGCGCTCCTCGGGAGCCTCCTCGCTGTCGTCGTCGGAGCCCTCGGTGCCCTCTTCATCCTCACGGCCGCGACCCCGTCCACCACGACGGCCGCGACGCTTGCGGCGGCGCTCTGCGTTGGCGGTCGAAGGCGCGTCGAGCACGGTGCCGCCAGCGGTAGGTGCGTCGTCGAGCGTCTCGCCGAAGAGGGCGAGCGGCTCCACATCGGAAGGGTCCCACTCGAGGTCGAGCGCGGTCGTGACCTCGGCCGGCTCCTCTGCGGCTGGCTCCTCTGCTGCTTCGGTCTCTGCAACGGTGGCAGCGGCCGCCTCGGCAGCAGCAGCCTCTGCGGCGGCCTCTGCGGCGAGGGTCTTTGCAGACTTCTTGCGGCCCTTGGCGGGCTTCTCTGCGACGGTCTCTGCGGCCTCTGCAGCAGGCTCTTCGACGGGCGCCGGAGCGACGGCGGGAGCGGCCTGCGCGGCGACGGGAGCAGCTACGGTCGCGGGTGCGGGCTCAGCTGCGGGCTGGCGGAAAGAGAGCGTCTCTTTGGCGTCGGCCGGGTCGGCGCCAGCCTTGAGCGCGAAGACGCCGGGGCGGGCCTGCTCGATGAGCGCCAGGCCATTGGGCTTCTTGACCTCCTGCTGGAGGCGGGCATGCATGGTCTCCTCGGGGGTCTTGCCGACATGGCTGAGGAGGGAGCGCCGGATCGCGTTCTCGGTGATTTTCTTGTAGTGGAGCGGGCGGCCAGCCTCGCGGAGAACTTCGACGGCGGCTTCGTAGAATGTCATGGGATTAGGATGCCTGGTAGGATGCAGCAGTCGAGGTGGCGGACCAACGCACTGCCCGTGAGATGGCGGCGCGTAGGCGCTCGCCGAGTGGCTGGGGCGATAGCACCTTGCACGGGTGACCTCAAGGCGAGCGGGAATCTGGCGCGGGTCGGGGCACCATGACGGAGCGGGCGCCGCTGTCGCTTGAGGTGTCGCGTCGCTGGCGTGACGACCTGGTGCGTTGGCTGGAGAGTCCGGCCGGGCAGCAGCCGTCGCGGCGGTTCTCGGGCAGCGCGCTGGAGGCTGCCGTCATGCTCCGTCTCGGCGACGAGGGCTACGGCGCTGGGCTGCCCGACGAGCCGCTTCTGCCCTGGCTGCAGCGCTATGCGAAGGCGGTTGGCGACCTGCAGCGGAGCCGGTCGACCACGGTGGTGGTGACCTGGCAACGGAGCGCGCTCGAGCTGCATCTGACCCGGTCCGGGAACACCGAGGTGCTGCTGTCGCTGCACGGTACTGGCGCCTCGGAGGAGGGCTCTGTCTGGCGGCAGCCTGTAATGCTGGCCGAGCTACGCGAGGCGCTGGCGCTGACAGTGGAGGAGATGGTTGACGCGCTCGACAGTCTCGAAACAGCCGGGCTGGTTGCGGAGCTGCGCGGCTGGCTGCTGGGGCTGGTTGCGGAGCTGCAGGAGGGGAGCATCACTCCGCCGCTGGCGACGCTGCGGGGCCGGCGCGACCCGCGCGTCATCGAGGTCTCGACCTCCGACGCGGAGGGGCGCTCGCTCGTGACGACGCTCCGGCAGCTCGAGCCGGCGCTGCTCTATGCGGGCGAATCGGTGGCCCATGGCGGAGCGCTGGCGCTGGGTGGCTTCGCGATGCTGTCGGTGCCCTTTGGCGGCAGTCGGCGCTGGGAGGGGAGCGTGCTCCGGCGCTGGCTGGAGGTGGCCGAGGGGCTGCTGCGGCAGGCGCCCGATGGGTTGGTCTCCGAAGGGCCTTCCGTGTCGGACGGAGCGCCGGACGGCGCCCTGCTGGTGGGCGAGTTGGCCTCGCTGCTGGGCGAGCATCTGTCGGGGCTGGCCGAGGCGCTGCTTCGGGAGCAGCCGCTGCTCGAAGTACATGCGGGGTTTGCGGTGCTCCGCGCGACGGCGCTGTCGCTGCGTCGGCATGGGAGCGGGCGTTGGCAGCCGATTGCTGCGCGTAGGCCGACGCCGACGAAGTCGGCGCTGGTCGCTTCGCCGACAACGCCCGTCGCGGGGCAGGGCGTTGCGCCGGAGCGGGTTCGGCAGATGGGCTATCATCGCCACTGGACGGTCTCGATTCCGCCATCGTCGGGTCGAGGCGGCGGCACGGTCTGGGGCAACGATGCGGTAGCGGTGACTTCGCCGCGAGGCCTCGAGGTCACGCAGCTTGCGACGGGCGAGCTCGCGTGGACGTCCGAAGCGCGTGCGCGCGGTCGATGGTGCTCGTCGGGCGCCGGCCTCTTTGGGCTGGGCGATGGGATGCTCCGTCGGCTCGCTTGGAGCACGGGCGAAGCTGTTGGCGTCGATTGGCCCATCCCGAGTGATCGCCTCGCGGTCGCACGCTCGCACCCGGGCGGTGGGCTCTGCCTGTCGGAGAGTGGGCTGCTGGGCCGCTGGTCGGACGAGGCCTCAGCCCTTCGCTGGACAGCCGCTACGGCCGTGCCGGGCGCCGGCGATCTCT
>CAIWGR010000311.1 GCA_903912275.1 uncultured delta proteobacterium | reverse complement strand
CGAACACATGCAGTTCGCAGGCCTCGTCTGCATCGAGGCGCGCCTGCGCCTCCATGAGCGCCACCGCTGCCTCCAGGTCGGCCGCAAACCCGAGCTCCAGCGCTCTGGCATAGAGGTCAATCCAGACCGGCAGCTCCACGCCCCCCAGGCCCGACTTCGGCGTCCGGCGAACATCCCGGTACTGGCAGATGCCCATGCTCTCCTGCACCGTGTCGGTGCTGCGCGCATGGGCGATCAGTGCGGTGTCGGCAGCCATCTCCATGCAGCGAACACGCGCTTCTTCGTTTTCCGCCGCCTCCCATGCCTCTATCCTTTCTTGGTCGACGAAGAGGTCCCACTCCATGCCTACCAGGTGGTGCTCCGACTCTTCGTCACCCGACACCGCGTGGGCCTGAAGGCTCCCGAACGCGGCCATCACCGGGTTGTTCTCGAGCATCGCGATGACCGTGGGCATCGGGTCTCCCTCTTCCAGCGCCTGCCCCACATCGGAAAAGACATCGGGCATGAGCACTGCCAGAATCCGACGCCACCTCTCGTCGGCAAGCAGCGCCGGCGCGGCGCCCATGAAGGCCCCGTGCCCGTAATACTGCGTCGAGATGGGTGCGATCCCCAGCACCGCATCGAAGAGCGTCAGCCCCTCGAACGGCTCCAGCAGCCGCGCGCCTACCTGACGGACCTCCGCCTCGGCGAGACGCGCTTCGGCCTGCACCTCCCGCTGCACCCGACCTGCGCGGCGACGAACCAGACGCAGCAGGCGATAAAGCGCCCCCTCAACGCGGCCCCAACCGCGCGCGAGTCTCAACAGCGCTCCTCGAACACGACCCATGCCAGCCCTCCGACGACTCTGCGCAGACGCTCTCACATCGCGGGGCCAAAATGGCAAGCCGCGCGCTACTCGCAAGCGTCGCCAGATTTCGCTACGCCTCCACCGAGATGCAGCGGAGCCGCAGCCATGTACCATCGCCTATGAAACCCGGCACCCGTATCCTCTTCTTCACCACCGAAGACTGGTACTTCTGCTCGCACCGTCTGCCGATTGCCCGCGCGGCAAGAGATGCCGGCGCGCAGGTGCATGTGGTGACGCGCGTCACCAAGCACGGCGAGGCGATTCGCGCCGAGGGTTTCGTCCTCCATCCCCTGCGGACCATGCGCCGGCGGAGTTCGAGCCCGGTGCGTGAGGCCGCGACGGTTGCGGAACTCACGGCCATCTACCTCTCGGTGCGCCCGGACCTCGTCCATCATGTAGCGCTCAAACCGGTTGTCTACGGCTCGCTCGCGGCCCGGCTCGCCCGGGTGCCCGCCGTCGTGAACGCGCTTGCGGGGATGGGCTATCTCTTCACCGACGATCCCGAAAAGCAGGCGGCAGCATGGAGCCGCGTAGCCATCCGAGGCGTCTTCCGCACCGTGTTGCGGCTACCGAACGCGGTGGTCTTGTTCCAGAACCCCGACGACCGAGCGGTACTCACCGACGCCGGTGTGGTTGCGCTCGAGCAGACCGCAATCATCCGCGGGTCGGGCGTCGATATGACAGAGTTTGAAAGTGCCCCGGAGCCGCAAGGGGTGCCGCTCATCATCTTCGGCGGCCGCATGCTTCGGCAAAAGGGTGTCGGCGAACTGCACGAGGCCGCGAGGCTCCTGCGAGACCGAGGCGTCAGCTGCCGCGTGGCGCTCGTCGGTGACCCCGACCCGGACAACCCTGCCAGCATCAGCGAAGAGACGCTGCGCGGATGGGCCGAGTCCGGCGCGTTGGAGTATTGGGGCCGGCGCAGCGACATGCCCGCCATTCTGCGCGATGCCCACATCGCCTGCCTGCCCTCCTACCGTGAGGGACTCCCCAAGTTCCTGCTCGAAGCAGCCTCTTGCGGCCGCCCCATCGTCACGACCGACACGCCGGGTTGCCGCGAAATCTGCATCGACGGTGAGAACGGCTTCCTCGTCCCACTCTTCGACCCGAAGAGCCTCGCCGACCGCCTTCAGACGCTTGTCGAGGATGAATCGCTCCGAAGAAGGATGGGCGCCGCGGGGCGCGCGCTGGTCGAACGCGCCTTCTCGGCGGAGGCCGTAGCTGCGCGCACGATGGAACTCTACGACAGGCTCCTGGAACGGGGGAGAGCATGAAGCGGGTGCTGGTCACCGGAGCATCCGGGTTTGTAGGACGGGCGCTGCTCGAGCGCCTCCGGCACGAGGATTGCGAGGTTGTCGCGGCCGTGCGCACAGCTGGCTCACTGCAGACCAGAGATGGGCTGACGGAAGGGGTGGTGGGAGATCTCACCCTCTTCGATGATTGGGCACGCCTGCTCCATGGCGTCGATGCCGTCGTCCATCTCGCCGCCCGCGTCCATCAGATGAACGAAGACGAGGCGCAGGCGGAAGAGCGCTACCGCCTCGCAAATGTAGAGGTGACCAGACGGCTCGCGGACGCGGCGCAGCAGGCAGGTGTAGAACGCTTCCTCTTCGTCAGCTCGATCAAGGTCAACGGCGAGGGCGGCACCAGGACCATCCGTGCAGACGATGAGCCCCTGCCCTCCGACGCCTACGCCCGCTCCAAGTGCGAAGCGGAAGCCCTTCTCCGCCGCCTCACGGCGACCGGCGACATGAAACACATCATCCTCCGGCCGCCGCTCATGTACGGCCCGGGCGTGAAGGCCAACATGTATGCCCTGCTCCGCTGGGTAGACCGAGGGCGCCCCTGGCCCTTCGGTGCCATGGAGAACCGGCGGAGCCTGCTCTTTGTGGGCAACATGGCGGACGCCATCGTCACCGCGCTGCAAGACCCGCGAGCCCTGCAGAAGACCTATCTCCTCGCCGATGGCCCGGCCGTGTCGACCTCGGACATCCTGCGCGCTGTGTCCGTAGCAATGGAAAAGCCCATCTTGATGGCACCCCTCTCTGGCAGGCTCGCCGGCCAACTGCTGGCGCTGTCTGGGCGCCAAGACCTGCGTCGACGGCTCTTCGGCTCCCTGGTGGTCGACGGCGCCCCGTTTTGCGAGGACACCGGTTGGACGCCGCCGTGTTCCCTTGCGGATGGCCTGAAGGCGACCGTTGCATGGTATCGCGAGGAGGGTCATCGATGAGTTCCCCAGCGCTCCTATCGGCTCTCGCCGCCGCGGTCGTAGCCTCTGCCGGGACCGAGATTGTCCGCCGTCTCGCTGTACGCCATGGCGTGCGCGACCTCCCCAACGAGCGGAGTTCGCACACCGTCCCCACACCGCGCGGCGGCGGGCTGGCGATGGTGCTGGTCATGCTGATTGCCTGGGCGACGCTCGGGTTCCAAGGGCTGGTTCCGTGGCAGTGGGCTACCGCGCTCACAGCGGGTGGCGCGCTCACCGCGCTCGTCGGTGGCATCGACGACCTCCGCTCGTTGTCTGCGCGCACCCGCCTGATTGCCCATCTTGCTGCGGGCCTCGGGATGGCCCTCGCCTTCGCCGCGAGCCATGGCGCGATTCACATTACCCCGGAGGTCCTGCTTCCAGCATGGGTAGCGCCCCTCTTTGTTGTGCTCTTCGTGGTCTGGTTCATCAACCTCTTCAACTTCATGGACGGCATCGACGGCATCGCAGGTGGACAGAGTGCCAGCACCTGCGCGGTCGCTGCGGCCATCTGCCTGGCTGCGAATCAGCCCGTTCCCGCTCTCTGCTTTGCGCTGCTCTCCGCTGTCTCGCTCGGCTTCCTGACCCGAAACTGGCACCCTGCCCGCATCTTCATGGGCGATGTCGGAAGCGGCTTTATGGGGTTCGCACTCGCCGCGACGAGCCTCTTTGCGGAGCAGTGCGGTGGGTTGACTGTGGCCCTCTTTGCGCTGCTCTCCGGCACCTTTGTTGTCGATGCGACCTATACCCTCATCCGACGACTGGCAGCCGGCGAGGCGGTGTCACAGGCCCACCGCGATCACGCCTACCAGCATGCCACGCAGCGGGGGGCAAGCCACGCCAACGTAGCTGCCAGCTACATCGCCGTGAACCTGCTCTGGCTCGCACCGTTGTCCTGGTGCGGCGCAACCTGGCCCACATGGACTCCTGCCCTCATCCTGATTGCTTTCGTGCCGCTCGTTGCGCTCTGCGTGCGACTCCGCGCCGGCATCAGAGGAGGCTGAGGTTCAGCGCTTCACGGTGTCGCAGCCGAAGTCGATGTCGACCGAGCCCGTGACGCTCACACAGGCCGCGCCGCACAGAAAGAGCGTGCGGGGGTCGGCCGGGTTATCATAGTACCAGCCCGGCTCGGTGCCGCAGGCCAACGCATCGGCCACATTGGGGATGAGGGTCCGCTCGCCCGCCGCGACCGAGTAGACGTTGACCTGCTCGGGGTTCACGGTGAGCCCACCGCTCGGCGCAGGCATGGCGTACAGGCAGGGCACCGACGTGGTCTCCACCACCGCGGCTGCGATGGCATCGAACACAGGCGCCCAGTCTGCCGTGCAGATGCTCTGCACGATGCCGCCCGTCGCAGCACTCAGGCCGAGATACTCCGTGCCAACGCGGTAGCCGCAGGGGCAGCCCGCCACGACGCAGCCATCTGTGTTGCTCTCGAGTTCCGTCGCGTCTCGGGTCACGATGCTGTGCACAATGGGGCGCCGAAGGAAGCCGGGCGACAGCGCAGCGAGCTGTGCGTCGAAGTCGGCTGCTGTGATGGCCGAGTCGTCGTCAGACACCACCACGATGTGGGTGGTCGCACCGGGGCGGAGCCGGCTCCGGTAGTTCGGGTAGCCGTTGACGATGGCGGTGAGCGCGTTGGTCCGGGTATCGCTTGCGGTCACGCCCTCGATGGTCACCCGTTCGTGGTAGTAACGCTCTCCATCCACATCGCGACCCAGCGGGCAGACACCCGCCTCCGTGGCCGAGAGCGGAGGCGGCACGCAGACATGGTACTTGCCGTCGCCAATGGTCGGGTCGTCATTCGAGACCATCACCACCTGGGCATCGATGCCGGAGCCAGTGATGAAGGTGGCGAACCGGTTGAGGTTCGCCGACACGGCCGTGACCTCCTCTTGCATGCTCAGCGAGTTATCCACGACCCAGATGATGTCGGCGGGGAGCTGGGTGGGGAGCGCCGGCGCCGTGGTGGTCGCGCATATGACCGGGCCGTCGGCCGAACCATCGGAGCCATCCGCCAACGCATCTTCGGCGGCGTCGGAGCCGCTCCCCGTGTCGGGGCTCTCCGCGTCTGCCGCGGCTGATCCGTCGGGCGCAGTGTCGGAGGTTGAGGCGCTTCCATCGGACGCAACATCCTCCGCAGAGCCCTCCTCGGTCGAGGTATCGCCTGTGGAAGGCCTGCCGGTGTCGCTCCGCTCCGGTGTCTCCACGGAGGAAACGCCTGCGGCCGTGCAGCCCGCAAGCAACAGCATCACGCAGCGTAACCCGATATTCGACGTTGCCGCCATGCATTCCTCCTTTCCAGACGCGACTTTGTCGCACGGGGCGGCCAGCGGCGCAAGCGGGGGCGCGCAAACTTCGGCGGTTTTAGAACAGGTAGCCGAGCCCAGCGCTCGTTACCTGCTCCTCCCCACCCGACGCCGGGGTGCGAACGATATGGTCGGCTTTCAGTGCAATCTGTGGGATGGGGCGCCAGGTGAGGCCGAAGACGATATCGGTCCCCGCTGTCTCCGCGTCGACCATTCCGTCGACGACCTCTGCGGTTGTATCGTACTGCTCGTAGCGAACAAACGGGATGAGTTCCTGTTCCCTGCCCGCCAGTTCGAGCAGGTCCACGCCCAGTTCGAGGTAGCCGCCTGTAATCAGCGAGCCGACGGAGGGGGCATCGGGCGCGGACAGCGCTTCGGCTCCGCTGAGCGAGAAGGCCGCAATCTCCGACCGGACCTCGATGGCGTAGGCCTTGTAGCGAAGGTCGAAGGCTCCGCCGGCGACACCAACTTCGACCTGCTTTGTGGGGTGGTTCGCACCCGCGTTCCCGAAGTAGCCAGACAGCGCGACCTCGAGCCCCATCACGGGCGCTGCGTGCAGCCTCGCTACTGCCGCAGGCGCACCCGCGTAGGCCTCCGCAACCCCGGTCCGCCCTCCGCGCAGCCCCTTGTCTGCCGTGAACGCTGCAGCGTTCAGACCGGAGATGAGGTAGGCCTCGTAACCGGCGGCATCTCCGATGGTGCCGACGAGTCCGATGCCCGCCTCGCGCCAGGTGGTCGGGATGATGATGTTGTCGACCTTGGGGCGCTCGACCCCGTGGAAGGCGGTGGGTTCGT
>CAIWGR010000310.1 GCA_903912275.1 uncultured delta proteobacterium | reverse complement strand
GGCGGCGCCGGGATCACCGCAGATGCTACGCTGGCGTCGGTGCTCGGGCTGGCTCCGCTTCCCGTGGCATTGGCCGTCGTGGAGCAGGACTCGCACGGCGTACGCCGCCTCTGGCCCATCGCGCCGGACCAGTTCGCCGGCTCCTTCCGCGCAGCACTGCAGGACGGCCGACCAGCGGTGGTCAAGCTCGGCGTGATCGGCTCCACCTCCGCCGCAGAATGGCTCGTCGCCGAACTGCTCCCCTGGCTTCGAAGCGACCCGCAGCGCCGGCTCGTACTCGACCCGGTTCTGCGCGGCGGCACGGAATCCGGTGCGCCGCTCGCCCCCGAGTCGATGCTTCCACTTCTGCGTGCGCTCGCGACGCCGCAGACCATCCTCACACCGAACGCCGTCGAGCTTGCGGCGCTGACGGCGGGAGACCTGCACCGCAGCTTCGAGGCCTCGGCTGCGCTTGCGCTGCGACTGCATCGCGAGACCGGCGCCGCTGTGCTGCTCAAGTCGGGCCACACCGACCGACCCGGGCAAGACGCCTGGGTCGGTGAGGGCGCGGTCACACTGCTGCCCGCGCAGTCGCGCTGGTCGCTCGACCTCCACGGCACGGGCTGCTTCCTGGCCACCGCGCTGGCCTGTGGCATCGCCCGCAGCACGCCCCCGCGCCAGGCTGCCTTCGACGCCTCTGCCATGCTCGCCCGTCTGGTCGCAGGCGGCGGCGTGGCACAGGTGGGGGAAGGGCGTCCGCAGCTCCTGCACGCCCTGGCCAGCTGGTGAGCGAACAGCGCAGCTTCGGTGCGGTCGATGGGCTGCTCGCCGCCGCCTCAGGGATCATCTTGCTGGGGCTCTGGCTCTCTGCGCAACATGGCTTCGACCCCGCCTGGTCCGCCGCGCACGCCTGCACCGCGGGGAGCCTTCCGGCTGGCCTCGTCGCCTGCTTCACAACGGCTCCTTGGCTGCACCTGTCGGCGACGCATGGCCTGCTCAACCTGCTCGCCATCGCTGTGCTCTGGCGCCACCTGCGCCGCGGCTCCGCTGCCGGCGTCGCTCTCTGCGGCCTCGCCGGCTCAGGGGCAGGCATGGTCGCCGCCTCGCTCCTCTTCGGCCTGCCCGTTGCCGGTGCATCGGCCCTGGTCCACGGTCTGCTCGGCCGCAGCTTTGTTCAGGTCGCTTCGCCGCTGGCAGCCTTCGACCTGATTGCAGTCAGCGGCCTGCTCGCACTCGGGGCGACCGCGCCCACCTGGACAGGCCATTTGGTAGCAACGCTCGTTGGCGCAGCCACGAGCATCCTGCTTGCGAGAGGTAGCGGCCCTCGGTAAGCGCCGCGCAGCGGCTGGCGCCCATGGCGTCGTTCGAACAACGGTTGGAGCGTCAGATGAAGATTTGTGTGGTCGGTTCGGGATATGTGGGTCTGGTTGCTGGCGCCTGTTTCGCCGACGTAGGCAACACCGTTGTCTGCGCCGACATCGACGCCCGCAAAATCGAAATGCTCAAGCGCAACGAGCTCCCCATCTATGAGCCGGGCCTCGACGAGATCGTCATCCGCAACCAGGCCGACGGCCGCCTCTCGTTCACCACCGATGTCGCTGCCGCCATCCGCCAGAGCAAGGTCGTGTTCATCGCCGTTGGTACCCCGATGACCGACGAGGGCGCCGCCGACCTCAAGTATGTGCAGGCCGTCGCCGAGACCATCGGTGACAACCTGACCGACTTCAAGGTCATCGTCGACAAGTCCACCGTCCCCGTCGGCACCGCCGACCTGGTCACCCGCATCATCGCCGGTCGCACCACGGCCGAGTTCGCTGTCGTCTCCAACCCGGAGTTCCTCAAGGAGGGCGTCGCCGTCAGCGACTTCCTCCGCCCAGACCGCGTCGTCATCGGCACCGACGATGCCCGCGCCAAAGAGCTGATGGCGCAACTCTACGCCCCCTTCCAGCGCGCCAGCAACCGCATCATCTTCATGGACGCACGCTCCGCCGAGATGACCAAGTATGCGGCCAACGCCATGCTCGCGACCCGCATCAGCTTCATGAACGAGATCGCCCGGCTCTGCGAAGAGACCGGCGCCGACGCCGAAATGGTCCGCCACGGCATCGGTAGCGATGCCCGCATCGGCACCAAGTTCCTCTACCCGGGCGTCGGCTTTGGCGGCTCCTGCTTCCCCAAGGATGTGCGGGCCATCATGCACACCGCCCGACGCAAGAACCAGCGCATGCGCATCCTCGAGGCCGTCATGGAGGTCAACGAGGACCAGAAGCTCCGCATCGTCGACCGGGTCGTCGAGCAGTTCGGAGAGGACCTCACCGGCCGTACCTTCGGACTCTGGGGGCTCGCCTTCAAGCCCGAGACCGACGACATGCGCGAAGCCCCCTCCATCACCATCATCAACAACCTGCTGGCCCGGGGCGCCAAGGTCCGCGCGACAGACCGCGCCGCCTTCGAGACCGCCCACGCCTGCTTCGGCGATACCATCGACTACGTGAAGGACGAATATGAGGTCCTCGATGGCGCGGACGCACTGATCATCGTCACGGAGTGGAAAGAATTCCGTAATCCAGACTTTGATCGTATCAAGGAGCTGCTGAAGCAGCCCGTCATCTTCGACGGCCGCAATCTGTACGACCCTGCCTTCATGCGAGCGCAGGGTTTCATCCACTTCTCCATCGGCCGCGTCGCGCCGACCAAGCCGCTCTAACGAGGTCACATGTCGAACCGCCGTCTCTTCGCGCAGCGTCTCCTCGTCGGCAGCGGCCTCGCCTCGCTTGCCCTGCTTGTTGTGCCAGCAACTGCTTCGGCCCAGAACGCCCTCGATGCAGGCCTCGGACCGGCCAAGATCGGTGACGACTACTTCCTCCGCCTGAACCTTGGTGGCGCCGTCGCCACGCCTGCGCTTCCGCTGCCGCTGCCTGCCAGTTGGTTCGACGCCGAGCCCAGCGCCCCGCTCAAAGTTGGCTTCTACGTGCCGCTCTCCTTCCGTCTCACGGGCAAGGGCGATCTCTTCCGCGCCGACGAATGGGACGAGCCGGGCGAAATCCTCCGCACCGTCCGCTGGGCCGAAATCGGTCAGCGCTACGGCGCCGTCCGTCTCCGCGTCGGTGAACTCGTCGACTGGTCGGTCGGCCACGCCACCATCATGTCGGGCTACAACAACTCGCTCGACCTCGACCATTTCTCCTGGGGCGTTGGCGGCGAGATCAACACCAAGATGGGCGGCGTCGAGCTGATGGTCGGCGATGTCGTCGACCCCTCCGTCATGGGCGGCCGTATCTATGTGCGCCCCCTCTTCTTCACGGGCGGCCCCTCCTTCTTCGACCGCCTCGCGGTCGGCGTCTCGGTCATTACCGACACCCACGCACCAAAGGAGCTGAAGCTCGAGCCGAAGCTGAACGCGGATGGCACGGTTGCTGTCGACGGCGACAATGTCCCGCTCTCCACGGGCAAGTATGTCCAGGACAAGAACGGCGACCTCATCGTCGAGACCGAGTCGGCCGCCACCGTGATGGGCATCGATGCGGAGCTCCCGCTGCTCCCGGCCGGTGACTTCGTCCTCACCCCCTACACCGACCTCAACAAGATCAGCGGCGCGGGCACAGGCCTGCACACCGGTGTCTTCCTCGGCTGGCAGGCCCCCGCCAACATCTCCATCGGCGGCCGAGCCGAGTACCGCGTGCTCGGGAAGGACTACCTCCCGAGTTACGTCGGTCCCGTCTACGGCGTGGAGCGCGCCTCCTACCTCCCCGTTACCAACCTCGACGGCTCGAAGACCGCGCAGAAGTTCCCCAAGCGGGAGTGGCTCGCCAAGTCTGATGTGAAGGCCAGCGACGGCTACCTCACCGAGCTCAACGCCGACGTCATGGGCATCGTCCAGGTGCAGGCCCAGTATGCCACCAGCGCAGACGACGAGGCGACGGGCGAGTTCGTCTCCCGCGCCACCGTCAAAGCTGGTGATGCAGCGCAAATCGGCGTCTACTATGCCCGCTCCGGCCTGAGCGAACTCTCCGAAATCGGCGACCTCAAAGACGCCCTCGTCGTGGCAGAGGCCAAGGTGCCGCTGAACTCCTTCCTCTACCTCACCGCGCAAGCCAACCGCCGCTGGCAGCTCGACGACAAGGGCGAGTACCAGCCCAACGACGAGTACTCCTTCTCGGTCGGCGCCTCGCTCGGCTTCTAGGCTTGGCGGAGGCGAGCAACCGGATGGCCCGCCGCGCCTCTCGCCTGCTGCGAGGGGCGCTCGCCGTTTTTGCGGTCGGCCTCTGGTGCGCCGCCATCGCGCTGCTCGTCGCGCTCGCGGCCTACGGCCGTGAGGTCGCCAAGGAGCAGCGGCAGCTCGACCTGCAGGCAACGCGCGAGCCCATCCCGCCCCGCTTCGCCTCCGTCGAAGGCGTGGAGCTTGGCAGCCCGCTCCGCGGTGCCCGGCCCTGGCTCCCGCTCGCGCAGATGGGCAGCCTGCTGCCGCTGGCGGTCGTCGGCGCAGAAGACAGCCGCTTCTTTCTCCACGGCGGCGTCGACCCTGTCGGCGTGCTGCGCGCCGCCATCGCCAACCTCCGCCACGACGGCCCGCGCGAGGGCGGCAGCACGCTCACGCAGCAGCTCGCCAAGCAGCAGGTCGGCTCAGAGCGGACCGTCGCCCGCAAGCTCCGCGAGCTCGTCGTCGCCCGCCGCGCC
>CAIWGR010000309.1 GCA_903912275.1 uncultured delta proteobacterium | reverse complement strand
TCTGCACCGCGATCGGACGCTCGGCGAAGACAACCTCAAGCGCCGCGGTCTCTACCGCGCCCTCGAACGAGCGGAGCAGCTGGGTTGGCAATGCGAGTCCGCTCCTGCCCTGGCCCTCCACTCCGATGACGATGGGGCGCTCCACGCGCAGCACCACGACCTCGCCCGGCCCCATCGGCAAACGAAGATGGCGGGCGTGCGGGATGCTGGTGGAGGACTGGGCGGGGTCAAAGCCGGGCTTCACAGGGTCGGAGGCCACGACGACACCGCGTGCCCAAGTCCAGGTGAAAGCGGTGTTGGCGAGGTCGTCCGCTACGAGAAGGCAGGCCTCCTCGATGTTGCCGGTCCGGTTCCGAAGGTGAATCTCGGCGTCGAGCGTGGCCAGCCGTGGGTCGGCCGTCTCACTCCGCAAATCGACCGTCACCCGCGCCGCAACCACCTCGATGTTGCGCGTGACACTGGGGAAGAATTCACCGCCCACCTCGTGGCAGGGGACAACAATCGCATGGGCCGCAGCAGGCGCAAGCAGCGTGGCCAAAGCCAGCGCAACAAGACCGATTGACTCTCGACAGAGGGCGCGTTTGGCACGAAGGGAAGAGGTCACAGCAGCCTGCACAAAGAGGAGTGGTCATGGATTGGACGAAGATAGAGTCAGAGGCCGTCGCCGACCTCACAGCCCTGCTCAAGTTTGATACCACCAATCCGCCCGGAAACGAAACTGCGGCCATCGCCTGGATTGCTGAACGGCTCCGCGCCGCGGGCATCGAGCCCACCATCCTCTCCTCTGATGGGCGCCCCAACCTCATCGCCCGCATCAAGGGCGATGGCACAGGTGGCGGACCGCTGCTGCTGGCCGGCCATGTCGATGTGGTGCCGCATGAGCGCGAGCACTGGAGCTGCGACCCCTTCGAGGCGCATGTCCGCGACGGCTATCTCTACGGACGGGGCGCCGTCGACATGAAGTACATGGTGGTGCAGTGCATGACCGCCTTCCTGCTGCTTCATGCCTCGGGCCGAGTGCCGTCGCGCGACATCATCTTTGCTGCCGTCTCCGACGAAGAGGAGGGCTGCACCCACGGCTCCCGCTTTCTTGTGGAACAGCACGCAGAGCTGGTGCGCGCGGAGTACATGCTGGGGGAGGTCGGCGGCTTCAGCCACGATGTGAACGGCGTGCGCTACTACATGGTCGAGGCCGGCGAGCGGGGCGTCTGTCAGTTCAAAATGCACGCCGTCGGCGACCCCGGCCATGCCTCGGTCCCGCACCGGCAGAACGCTGTCGTTCGCCTCGCCGAGGCCGTCGCCAAACTCGGCACCACCCACCTGCCCGTGCACATCTGCGAGACCACGGCGGCCTCCAACCGGGCGATGGCTGCGAGGCAGCCCTTCGGACCGCGGCTGGTCATGCCGCAGCTGCTCCACCCCGCGCTGACGGACTTCGTGCTCGACCGGCTCCTGCCGGACCGGCAGACCGCCTTCCAGCTCGCCGCCGCACTCCACAACACCGTGGCCCCGACCGGCCTCGCTGCGGGCCAGAAGATCAATGTCATCCCGGGTCGGGCGACCGCGCTCATCGATGGCCGGCTCATCCCGGGACAGAAGCCCGAAGACCTGCTCCGTGAGGTTCGTGCCGTGGTGGGCGAAGGGTTCGAGTTCGAGGTCATCCGGAGCTTCGAGGGGCGGGAGGAGTCGGTGACCGACCCGCTCTTTCGGCTCATCTGCGAGACGCTCCTGGCGCACGACCCCGAGGGGACGCCTGTGCCCTACCTGCTGCCCGGATTCTCCGACGCGCAGTACTTCGGACGGCTCGGGGCCAAGTGCTACGGCTTTGCGCCGGTGCGCTTCCCCAAAGAGGACGGCATCGTCTTCTCGAAGCTCTTCCACGGGCACGACGAGCGCATCCACATCGAGGGATTCAAGTGGGGCCTGCGCTGCTTCACCGACCTGGTGGGCCGGTTCGTTACGGTGCCGATGAGCTCGACTTGACCTCGGCGGCGAGCCACTTCGGCAGCCTGCCATCGGTCAGCACATCGAGCGCCTCTGCGACGGCACGGGGAACCCAGCCCTTGCGGGTGAGATCGGCGACCATCGCCTCGGTGAGCTCCACGCTTGGCGGGTCGCCCGCGAGCGGGAGTTGGTCAAGGAGGTCTCGCACCATGAGGGGCAACACGGGCCATACAAGCTCAAGCCGGTTGCCATCGAAGTTGGCGAGCGAGTCGTCGGGCGGGTAGCGGAAGCCCTCGGTGGGGTCTTCGCCGGAGATGCGGACAAAGTCTGCCCAGCGGGACCAAGGGACGATGGCCAGTTCGCCGAAGACGGCGAAGCCGGCCTTGACGAGCGCCGGGATCTTCTTTGCCGAAGCACCGGCGAGTTCGACGGCCGTCAGACCCTCGGTGAGCGTGATATCTGCCACCTTCCGCTGCGCGTCGGCGATGAGGAGATGGAAGGAGGCCGGGATGTCGGCGCGGGTGCGCTCGATGAGGTTGGTGCGGAGCAGCGTTGCATCCATGCCGCTCTCAAGCGCGGTGAGGAGCGAGGCTGCGGTCACGCGGGCGCGGAAGATGGGGCCATCCCAGCTCGCATGATTGTCGACCGGCTCTCCGATGCGGCGCAGGAAGTACTCATCGCCCACATCGCCTTCGTGGCGGTAGAACATGACCTCGTGGTTCGACTGGATGATGTAGGGCTTCCGAGCATCTGCAAAGACGGTCTCGGCATCTTCGTTGAGCTTGCCGGGGCTCTGAATGAGCCGTGCCCCCATCTCGGTTAGGCGCCAGACCCGCTCCACGCCGCGGCTGGTGGGAGCGCGACCCAGGTCGACCCAGCCGAAGCGGGCCGCGAGCAGCAGCCAGTAATCGACGAGCCGCCGAATCTCGGGATCTGCCTCGCCCTCTTCGACCTCCGGGACCTCGTCATCCTCCGAGATCAGCATGGCGGGTTCGGCAGCAGAGATGGAGGTGGCCAGCGAAGCAGCAAGCACCCACTCGTCGACGGGGGCGGTCGCGACGACAGCGATCAGGACCTCGCGCAGGGCGAGGATGCTGCGCAAGAAGTCGCGGCGGAAGGTCTGTCCGAAGTTGTGGCGGTGGCCCTGCTCGTTGCGCGCATCGCAGCGCTCGTCCCAGGCCTCGGTTGCCATGTAGGCCCGCATCAGCATCTCGGCGCGGCGCGTCGGCAGTGCGAGGAAGAACTGGTCGGCACCGGGCCCGACGCCCAAGACCCGCTCCTGGCCGCGATGCACCAGCATGAGGTGCTCGGCGAGCGAATAGACAAAGCGGACCTGATCCACCTCGTCCCAGTCGTAGAGCACCGACTTGGGGTCCTGCCAGAGCAGGCGTTCATTGATGGCAGACCAGAGCGGCTTGGGCGGGATGCCCGACTTGGTCAGCTTGATGTTCTTGTCGCGGGTTGCCTCGATGACGCCGAGCAGTTCGCGAAGAATCTCGCTGTCGTTGCTACGCAGCATGCCCTCCACGGGGCCACGGTAGGCGGCCAGCGGCGGAACTTCAGGACCCAGCAGCGAGGGCGACTTGCGCGACTTCGTCATCGGCTACTCCACGACCAGTTGGTGGGTGAAGCGCGGCGAGTGACCGATCTCCTTGAGCCTCTTCATGAGCGTCCGCACTCGGTCCGCGTCCACGATGGCATGCGTCGCATCGAGCCGCTTCCACACGAGTGCGCGTATCTCGGCGTAGCCGAGGATGGCGTCCATTGTCACTTTGTCGCGCGTTGTTACGACGGCCACATTGTGATGCGCCACGGATCCCGTTTGCTCGTTGCTCATACCAACCTTCAACTGGGTGCAGAACGGACAACGGGGCGGGTCTACTCCTCGTGGGGAAGGGGTGTCAACCAGAGAAGAGATTTCACCTTAGATTCCTAAAGTTTAGCGTGAGATCAAGCGTCTGGGTTGCAGGCGAGCGGCAGCTGCCGTAGCCTGCACTCCCTTCAGCGCGTGAAACGATGCGGAATCAACGGTCAAATTGGGACGCCTTCCTTGAGGCGCTGCTCCCCGGACAGACGCCTGTCACCTTCCTGATGATGCTCTTCTGCGTCGGGACCTATCTCCTGGGGGCCCTCCAGACGCGTCTGCTCTGGGAGGCGGACGGTGCGGCGCTGCTGCGCATGGGGGCCAACTTTGGCCCACAGACCAGGGCCGGCGGAGAGTGGTGGCGGCTGGCGACCTACGCCTTTCTCCACGGCGGCGTCATCCACCTCGTTTTCAACATGATGGCGCTGAAGAACCTCGGGCCGCTCGTAGAGATGCGGCTCGGGACCGCCCGGTTCGGCGCCCTCTATGCAATCGCTGCGGTCACGGGCGGCATTGGCTCGCTCGTCTCGGGCACCGCGCTGTCGGTTGGGGCCAGCGGCGCGATCACGGGCCTCATTGGCGCAGGAATCATCATTGGCCACCTGACGCCCGGTGCCATGGCGAAGAACATCCGCGACCAGCTGCTCTTCTGGCTGGGCATCAACCTGCTTATCGGATTCATGCCCGGCTCCGGTCTCAACATCGACAACGGCGCCCATATCGGCGGGCTGCTCGGCGGCGCCGCGCTCGGCTGGCTCTTCCTTACGCTCGAGCGGCGTGCCCCGGGGTTCACGCGCGCGGCACGAATTCCGCTCGGCCTTCTGCCTGTGGCGATGGTCGTCGCGCTCGGCTGGCAGTTCTATGAGATGCGGAATGTGGCACCCATCCGCGGGGGCGCCGCGGCCCTTGGCGAGGCAGGAGAAGAGGCGCTCATGCGGGGCTGCTTCGAGGAGCTCGAGGCGGAGCGCTGGACAGATGCGGAGCGGCCCTGCGGCACCTGGCGCTACGCGGTCCCAGACAAGACCATTCCCTACCTCATCATGGCGGCGCTCTATGATGAGCTGGGCCAGCCTGCGCGCGCCGGTCGTGAGCGAAACCTCATCATAGCCCTGGCCCCCGACGCTGCCGACATGGCGAACCTGACCATCACGCCCGCGGAACGGATCAAGGTCTACATTGCTGCGAGCCGCTAGCGGGGCTTGGTTCCCGCCAGAATGGAGGAGCGGGCCACCTTGATGCGCTCGATGACGAGCGGGCTTAGCTCGACGACTTCGGCCTGGGTCAGCAGGTCGCGGGCGTGGTCGCTGCCGATGGTGCGGAGCGCCTCAATGGCAGTGAGCCTGAACTGGAGGTCGGTGACCGTCAGGTAGTGCTCGACCCAGGGGATGGAGCGGTCACCGTATCCGACGGCGAGGTAGCCGATGATGCGGTGGCGGTTCATCTCGGTCGTGTCGGCCGCCGCAAGAAGGCCGCCGTAGAGGGAGAGCGTCTGCTCGTCGGGCCAGTAGACAAGGGCCGCGAGCGCACGGTCACGGTGGACGGGGTCGACGGCGGCGTCGCGGGCGATGGAGGCGAGCAGCGCCTGCGGTTCAACGAGGGTTGCTTCGAATTCCGCCTTGGTGCCAATGCCGTGGTAGCCCGAGAGCAGCAGCATGGCCTTGTCGCGCTGTTCGGCAGCGAAGGAGGCCAGCGCACGCGACGCAGCGAGTGGCGCGAGCGTGATCGGAGGCGCCAGCGTGAGCTCACTGACCGCGGAGACGGGAGCAGCGGCGGTGGCCAGAGAGGAGGACGCCAGCAGCGGAAGGAGAAGCAGAGAGAGTCGACGCATGAAGCACCTCAAGTGCGCACGGAGTGTGAAGGGAGTACGGAGCGGCGGTTCCGCTATTCAGCGGCGGCCGCCGACCGGCTTGGTAAGCGGGTTGGCACGGATGATGGAGACCTGCCCGTCGGAGAGTTCGAGGGAGGTTCGGATGGCTGCGATGGGGAACATGAGGTTGTTGTAGTCGGCGCAGGCGGCAAGATTGCCATTCTCGATGGTGGCGCAGCGCTCGGTGTCATCGAGCTGGTCGAACTGCCCGCCTGACTGTTCGGTGGTGTGGAAGAGACCGAGGTAGTGTCCGAGTTCGTGTGCAAGCACCTGTCCGACGAGTTGCGGGCCGTTCACGTTACCGGTCTGGCGCAAATACTCCGCAGAGAAGACGAGGCCGGTACCGGCCTGACCGTGGACGCCTGCGGCGCCGGGAATGCCGGTCGAGATGCCGAGGACCGAGGATGACTGCCCCGCGAAGCCCTGGATGAAGAAGACGTTCGCAGACAGCAGCGCGTCGCGGGTGGAGCCCGGCTGGCGCGAGAGTTTGACCAACTCGTAGACCTCGTTGCTGTCGCGGATGACCTGGAATCGGTCGAGAATGTCTCCGCCGACATCGAAGAAGCGCACCTCGCCGATGGAAACATTGGCGGTGGAGTAGACGGCATTGAACGAGTCGATCAGCCGCGTGAAGGCAGGGTCACTGACGGCGCTGTCGGCAGTCAGGCCATCGGCACCGACGAAGTAGAAGTTCAGGTCGACGACGAGCGGCTCGCCTGTCGCCGAGAGCGACTCCGACTCGGTGTAGACGACGTAGCAGAGGTCCTCGGTTGCAGGCCCGTCGGTGCCGAACTCCATCTCGTAACGACCACCCTCCACATACTGCGTGTAGGCTGGCCCTCCAGGCAGAAGCACGGGCGAAACCTCACCGAGCGAGATGGGGGTGAAGAGGTAGCTGGCATAGGTCTGCATCTGAAGTTCGCCGGCCGTCGGAGCCCGGATGAGGTCGGGGACGAGCGTGTGGCCCTGGTCCCAGGCGAGCACGAAGAGGCTCGTGGAGCCAGCCGGGACATCGAAGGCGATACGATGTCGATCGAGGCGAGAGACCCCGCCGAAGGAGAAGTTGGTCACATCGTCGGCCGCGATGAAGTCGGAGGCGCAGACGGGGTCGAGGTTGCTGTTGGCGAAGGAGGGGTAGCAGTAGGAACCCGTACCCGTACCGCGGCATTCGTACCCTTCGCGGCAGTCGGCATCGACCACGCAGAGCGGGACGCAGAGGTTGCCGTTGAACTGCCCGCGGAGGCAGGCCGTGCCTACGCCGAAGCAATCCTGTCGGGAGCCGCAGTCAAAGACGGTGCAGAGGCCGCCAGGGAAGCCCTGTTCGTCGGTGAGACAGAAGCCGCTCGCGCAGTCTGTGTTTTGGGTGCAGGCCGCACCGTCGTCTCCCGGCTCGACCGGCGTGGTGTCTGCATCGGTCACTGCCGTATCGCTGCCCGCGTCGGCGCCCGACCCGGATCCTTCGCCCGAGCCACTGCCCTCCCCCGCGTCGGCGGCGGCGTCCGCGGTCACGGCGGCCTGCGTGCCTTCGGCGTCATCGCCACACGCGGCGGCAAGCAGGAGAAGCGCCGTGAAGGCGAGGTTGAGGCGTCGGAGTTCGCTCATGGTGCGGTCAGAATGGGATGGAGTTGGAGGACGCGGCTCTGAAGCGGCGAGAGAGCGATGTTATCGCCCCATGCGAAAGGATGCATCAAGTTCAGTGAGGCTGCGCAGGAGGTGTCATAGCTTCTGCAGTTCTCGGTATCATCGAGGGGATCTTCACCGCCAGAGGTCTCGATGACATGAAAGAGGCCGAGATAGTGACCAATCTCGTGGGCCATCACGAGGCCGGTGTAGGCGTTGCCATCGACGGCACCCTGGCGGCCATCGACGGAGGTGCCGAGATACTCGACCGTGAAGGCAAGACCGCTGGCCTCCGAACCGTAGAGCCCCGCCGCACCGGGAATGCCTGCCGAGATGCCGATGACGGGTCCGGCGGCGAAGGCGAATCCGCGGTTGAGGAAGATGTTGATAGAGCGCTGCTGCTCATCCACCGCCGGCGCGGTGGCGAGCTTCACCATGCGCTGGATTTCACCAAAGCTCCGGACCACAGCGTAGGAGGCATCGTCGCGCGCAGACAGCGTATGGAAGGTGATGTCGCCGAGGGCCAGACCGGCCGCGGAGAAGATGCGGTTCACCTCGGCAAACATGGCCGTCAGATTGGAATCGGTGGGAGCGGTCTGCGGTGTGACGCCCGAGAGCCCGACGAGATAGACGCGCAGGTTGAGCGTTCGTCCGGTACCGGGGGTGTCGAGGAGGCGAACGCAGGCTTGGCGGGAGCTGCTGGTGAGACCGAGGGTGTAGCTGCCTGCCTCGACCAGCGACTCCACTGAGGGATACTGCGGCAGGTAGAGCGGAACGACCTGGCGGAAGAAGGACTCGCCGACCGTGAGCAGCCCCTCCTCAGCGTCGAGGTCCACGCGCCTACCCGATGGGGTGACGAGGGTATGCAGGTCGATGCTTCCGGCGTTGCTGAAGGCTGTAGCGATGAAGGAGCTGCTGCCGGACGTGACCTCGAACGATAGCTCCATCTCCGCGGAGCTGCCGGTGAGGCAGACCGTCGGAAAGGGGGATGGGTCGGTGGGCACCGGCTCAGGGATATCAATGGAGGTGGGGGCGCAGTAGGCGCTGCCGCCCGCGGAGGGCGTGCAGGTGTAGCCGGCGCGGCAGGGCGACGCGGCCGAGTTACAGGTTCGGTAGCACCGATTCTCTCCGTCCACCGCGAAGCAGCGATTGTCGCTCTCTTGGCGCGCGCAATCGAACTCGGCGCGGCAGCCGGCGGTGGTGCAGTAGCCGCTCGGAAAGTCGGGATCGGCGAGGCAGGTGCCGCCGGTGCACTCCTCGGAGGTCGTGCAGGCCTCGCCGTCATCCTTCCGTACAATCGGCGGAAGGGGGAGGCAGGCAGCACGGGTGGGACCGGCAACGAACTCGCACCGAGAACCCTCGGGGCAGTCGGCGTTGGCGACGCACTGTGGCGCGCAGAGGTGAACCGAGCCAATCGCGGCGCAGAGCTCACCCCGCCCGCATGTGTTGACCGTGTCGCAGTCGGAGAGAGTGCAGTACCCGTTCGGAAAGCGCTCGTTGATGATGCAGAGGCCGCCAATGCAGTCGGCACCGCGGCTGCATGGGCTGCCGCCGGCGAGATCATGGCTGCCCTGCTCTCCGCTCCCGCTGCCCGCACTGTCCGTCGGCGCGTCGGCGGCACTGTCTTCGATGGTGTCAACGGTGGCGGTGTCGGCGGCCGGTCGTGTGTCGAAGTCAAAGATGGAGCCGGTGTCGGCGGGCGCATCGTTGCTGTCTTCTCCGCAGCCAACGGAAAAGAGCAGCGCAACCAGGGCGAGCGCTCGAGACCTCAGCCCCATTAGCGCGACGACTCAGGCCCGATCAGCAGCGGACCTGCTCCATCGTTGCCACCGGCGTGCACTGCGAGGCCGCTCTCCGCTGCCACCGTCTGCGACCAGGTCCGGCCATCTCCGAGCGGGCCGGCCAGACCGTCCGGGCGGGTGTAACGGTCTGAACCGCCGCCCTCGGCAAAGATGGCGAAGGTGCCGACCGCGCGACGCGGGTTGGTGTCGGGCGAAGAGCCGGCGACGGTGAGCGCGGCCTTGCCGAAGGTGTCGTTCGACTCGCTCGTGTAGCCGTCGTTGCCGGTCACCTCGGCGAAGAGCCCGAGGCCGTTGAGGGTGCCGACGCCGAAAGCGTTGAAGCCTCCGAAGTAGGTGTCGTTGCCGGCATGGTCGTAACAGATGCCACCGCCGAAGTTGGTGCCGAAGCCCAAGGATGACTCGGCCGCCAGCAGCGCCGAGCCGTAGAAATCGTCGCCAGCCTCGTCCTGAAGGAGGCCGTGGCCGGAGTCGAGGCCGGCGCCATCTGCAAAGCCGTAGGCGGAGTAGTGATCGATGCCACCCGCCTCAAAGAGCTGGCCGACGCCGTAGGTGCGTCCGTAGCCCTGCGCGCCGAGCCCCGCGGCATAACTGTCGTTGCCACCGCGCTCCACGAGAAGCCCAACGCCACCGCTCGCTTGGGCGCGGGTGCCGGACGCAAGATAGCCAATCGCGGCTCCCTGCGCGGCGGAGTAGGCTGCATCGGGACCGCCAAGGCGCTCGCGGTAGAGCGCGTCGCCAACGAGCGGGTCGCCGGGCAGCGCGGTGTAGTGGTCGTCGCCGCGACCGCCGAGGAGGATGCCTACGCCATAGGGGCCGCCGAAACCCTGGACGGCGTGGTAGCCCGTGAGGGTGTTTGCAGCGTCGCCCAGTACGAGGAGGCCCGTGCCAAAGAAGCCTGCGCCCTGCCCTGCTGCCTCGATATCGAGCGTGGCATCGCCCTGCTCATCGATGAGCATGCCGACGCCGAGCAGACCGAATCCCTGGCCGAAACGGAGTGAACGGTAGGTGTCGGTGCCGGTTCCGAGGTCGTAGAGAATGCCGATGCCACCGCGGCCAGCGCCTTGGCGACCGATGGTGGAGAGCGACGTTGGCCCGTTGCCGCCGCGAATCGGAGCCGCGCGGCCCGCGCCGTCGCTGGGCAGCAGGCCCACATCGTCGGCAACCGCAACGGCGTGGTAGGTGTAGGTGTCGGAACCGGCGAGGTCGAGCGCGATGGCGACCGGCTGGGCGCTGCCGGCGTTCGCGCCAACCGCTCCGTAGTAGGTGTCGTCACCGCCAAGTTCGAGCAGCAAGAGGGTGGGGGTATTGAGCTCGTAGGTGTCGTTGCCCGAGCCTCCGATGATGATGCTGCCGACAGGCGTGCTGTAGGTGAAGGAGACGGCCGCCAGATCGCCGGCGAAGGCGAAGTTGGACTCGGCCGTGAGCCGCGCAACCGAGTCGGCACCGGCATGCAGGGTGGAGAGGATGCGACTGGTCCGAACCGCGTCGACCAGCGCCGGCGCGAAGGGGTCGACGGCCGTGTTGCCGTCGAGGAAGGCGGTGTGGAGGCCATCGGCCGCTGCGGCCAGGAGGGGGCCGGTCGCGCCGCCGAACAGCGCGCGCTGCTGCGCCACAATGACGGCGGCGACAGAGACATAGCGGGCGGCGGCGCGTTGCACATCGAGCGGCACCGCGGCGACCGCTGCGGGGAGTGTGGCATCGGCAGGCGCGCCGGTCGCGACGAGGAGCTGCGCGATGGCGGTTGCGAGCGGTGCTGTATCGCCGCCCGCGGGCGGCAGCGGCGCTGATCCGTAGGTGACGCCGAAGATCGTCGCGGCCGTGCGGATGGCCACCTGTGGCTGCTGCACCGTGAGCGCCGCCAGCGCCCGCTTCTCCGCGTCGAGGAGCGCCTGGGCCCGCGCAGGCTCATCGCTCAGCGCGGAAGTCTTGGCCATCCGGTAGGCGTCATGGACCTCGTTGAAGGGCAGCGATGCGCGACGCTCCGCCAGCGTCCAGCCGAGCGTGCAGCGGGTGACGCCCGCAGCGGTGAGCGCGTCGCCGAAGATGTCGTCCTCGCGGGCACCAATGGGCGGGTCGCCGGCGCAGTCACAGGCCGACGGCAGACAGAAGTTGGCCCCGCCGACGCTCGCGCAATGGGCACGGAGCGGCGCACAGTCGGTGTCCTGGGTGCAGGTGGTGGTGCAGAGCGGCTCAGCGGAGGGGTCGGGCAAGATACAGGTCAGGCCAGGGTCGCCGCCGCAGACCGCCGGGTCGATGGATGCGTCGCCTTCGCAGGGCTGGCCGATGCGGAGCGGCGAGCCCGTGACGGCGTCGGTCGCACGGCCCAGCCGTCCGCAGACATCGGCGGCACCCTCGGGTGTATCGGTGCACATGCCGAAGACGAGCCCCTTGTAGTTCACGCAGAAGGGTCGATCGTCGGGGCACTCGGCGTCGCTGCTGCAGTCCTGCTCGCAGCCGCCGTCGCGGCCCGCGGCGCCCGCGGTGCAAACGGTGGTACCGAAGCCGCAGGAGGAGAAGCGCGACTCGAAGTCGCAGGCGGTGCCGATAGGCTCGCAGCGGAACTCACTCCCGCGGCAGATTTCACCCGCATCACAGACCGGCGAAGCGTCGGAGCAGGCAACTGGATTGGGTTCGCAGCGCTCAGAGATGGGCGAGCAGGTCTGGCCGTCGGGGCAGGCGAGCACATCGCAGCTCCCGCAGTCGAAGGTGGCGTTGGCGGGGAGACAGGCACGCAGCGTCGTGGAGACGAAGAGGCAGTTGTAGCCGACGCCGCAGGGCCGGCTCTCGTCACAGCCCGGCAGACAGATGGCCGGACCGCCCGTCACGACCGGGGAGCAGACGCTATCTTGGCCGCCACAGGAGGCGCTGGTGTCACAGGCCTGGCAGGCCTCCGAGGTGGAGCGGATGCAGTTGCCCGTGGTCTGCTCGCAGTTGAAACCCTCACCGCAGTCCACACCCGCGCACCGGTCTTCGCAGGAGAGGAAGAAGGGAAGGCACTGCGAGATGCCGCCGCCGAGATTGAAGCAGTTGTAGTCAGCGGGACACGGGCCCGGCGTGCCGAACTCGTCGGGCGAGCAGTCCACGCCGCAACGGGCCATCACGCAGCTGCCGTCGCGGCAGAAGTCACCGGCGGGGCAGTCGGTGTTGTCGGCGCAGTCCGGGCCCGGCAGCGCTACGCAGAGGTCGGCATCGCCACCACACTCGAAGTCGAGCGAACAGGGATCGCATGCAGCCCCCTGGGCCTTGCAGGCGCCCGTGCGCGGGTCGCAGTACTGCGTCGCATCGCAGGTCACGCCCACGCAGCGGTCGATGCAGGTAAGGATGTCCGGTACGCACTGCTTCGGCCCATCGGCGCCCGTTCCCACGGTGGCACAGAAGTAGCCATCGGGGCAGACCGTGGCATCGGCTGCGCAATCGATGGTGCATGCGCGATCGGTCCCCGCGTCGTCGAACTGCAGACAGAGATCGGCCGGACCACCGCACTGCTCGTTGTTGGTGCAGGGCTCGCAGAGGCCGCGCGGCGGCAGGCAGGCGCCGTCGGCGTCCGGATCGCAGACAAAGCCGGGGTCGCAGACCAGGCCGGCGCAGGGGTTGTTGCAGCGGAGGTCT
>CAIWGR010000308.1 GCA_903912275.1 uncultured delta proteobacterium | reverse complement strand
CAGAACCAAGCCGTCCGCGCGATGCAGGGCGTCGAGGTCTACTTCACCGGCAGCGAGAACCGCCGCCAGGTCGAGCAGCCCGTCACCTTCCCGCCGGCCAACGAAACCTTTTCCTCCATCAACCTCCACTTCGCCCTCTCCTGCCCCGCCGGCTCCTGCGACCCGTGGGACCGCGTCGGCAGCTACGGCCTCGTGCTGGCCAACGGCTCCGAGAGCCCGACCTACCTCGAACTCTCTCGCTTCATCACCCCCTACGGCGTCGGCGCGGAGTGGGATGTGGACGTGACCGACCTCCGCCCGCTGCTGACCGGCGAGCAGACCAGCCGCGTCTTCATCGACACCTGGGTCGGGCCCGGCAGCGGCTTCGGCAACGGCTGGAGCGTGACCACCACCTTCGAGTTCGTCGGCGGCACACCGGCACGTGAGGTCCTCGCCGCCATCCCCGTCTGGCAGGGTGCCAACGAGAACCGCCGTGTCGTCTACGGCGACCCCGCACGCTCCATTCCGTCGCAGCTTCCCGCCGCCACCGTTGCGCTCCCCGAGGGCACCACAAGCGCCGCGCTCCGCACCTTCATTACGGGCCACGGCCAGGGCAACGCCGACAACTGCGCAGAGTTCTGCCCCCGCGACCACACCTTCACCGTCAACGCGGTCCCCTTCACAGAGAACATCTGGCGCGACGACTGCCGTACCACCGCCGCCCCCAACCAGCAGGGCACCTGGCAGTACGCCCGCGCCGGCTGGTGCCCCGGTGCCAAGGCCTACGACTGGACCATCGACCTCGGCGCCGTCTCCGAGCCGACGCTCACCATCGGCTACGATGTGCAGGCCTTCGAGAACAGCTGCCGCCCCGACGCCAACCCCTGCGCCGGCTGCACGCTCGGCAGCGGCTGCGCCTACAACGACTCCAGCCACACCGAGCCGAACTACCAGCTCTCGGCCGTGGTCATCGCCTACAAGTAGCCGCCTCTAGCGGGGCATGTCGCCCAGGCCGCCCGCGTTCGTAACGTCGGTGTAGCCAGCCTGCTTGAGCGTGGCTGCTGCGGCCGAACTGCGCGCGCCGGAACGGCAGAAGACCACCACCGGCTTGTCGCGCGGGATCTCGCTCAGACGCGAGCCGATGACCTGCACCGGGATGTTCTTTGCGCCGGGATAGGAGCCGCCGGCGAACTCTTCCGGGCTCCGCACATCGACGATGACTGCGCCTGCCTTGATCTTCTCCATCACCATGCTGCCACCCGCGCCACCTGCGCCGCCCAGCATCCGTATGGCGACCACCGCCACGACGCCCACCGCGGCAAGAATCCAAAAGTTGTTTCCACTCATCGCGACACCTCCACGGCGAACCCGCCGTCTTGAACCACACTCACGAAGCCGCCCGTCAGATTCCGAACCCGCTCAAACCCGAGTCCGCGCAGCGTGCGAAGCGCCAGATGGCCCCGATAGCCCGCGCGACAGGTCACCACGATGCGCCGGTCGCGCGGCAGCTCGGAGGCCCTCGCGGCAATCTCATCGACCGGCAGATGCCGACTCCCAACGATGTGACCCGCAGCCCACTCCGCCGCTGTCCGAACATCGACCAGCAGCGGTGCGGACTCCGTCGCCAGCTCTGCGCGGAGCGCCGCTGCGGTAACAAGCGGAGAGAATCCCGTGAGGTCGTTCACCGCGACGAAAGCAGCAAGATTCACAGGGTCATTCGCCGACGAGTAGGGAGGCGCGTAGACGAGGTCGAGCTCCGTGATCTGCTCCACCGTCTGCCCGGCAGTCAGGGCCACTGCCAGCGTGTTGATGCGCGACTCGATGCCTGCCTCGCCGAAGGCCTGCGCGCCGAGCAGACGGTGCGTCGCGCGGTCGTAAACGAGCGCGAGCGTCATCTCTTTGGCGCCGGGAAAGTAGGTCGCGTGATGCTCCTTGTGGATGACCGCGAGCGCCGCATCGAAGCCGGCCGCGAGCGCCGCCCGCTCGGAGAGTCCGGTCGACCCGGCCGTTCGGTCCATCACCTTCACAATCGAGGTTCCCAGCACGCCGTTGTAGGTTGCCTCGAGCCCCGCCGCGACGGTCGCCGCGATGCGGCCCTGTCGGTTCGCCGGCCCAGCCAACGGCACACGCACCTTGCGACCATGCACCCGGTGCGTCACCTCCACCATGTCGCCGGCGGCGAGGATGTCAGGGTCGGAGGTTACCAGAGACGCCGAGACCGCGAGTGCGCCGGTCACGCCAAGTTCGAGTCCTGCCTGTTTCGCGAGCTCCAGCTCGGGCCGAACGCCTACCGCAAAGAGAACCAGGTCGGCCGGGATGCGGCGTCCGTCGCGCAGTTCGGCCTCGTGTGTCGCCGGGTCAATCGCCACCACCGCGGTGCCCGTCACGACCTCCACGCCGTGGCGGGCGAGCTCCTCCTCGACCAGCCGGCCAAACGGTGCATCCATCATCGACATGAGCGCAGGCGCCATCTCGACGACTGTGGTCTGCAGCCCGCGCTTCGCAAAGGCCTCCGCCAT
>CAIWGR010000307.1 GCA_903912275.1 uncultured delta proteobacterium | reverse complement strand
CGGGTACCGGGCGCGCCGCCCTGACCAAAGTGAGAGCAGAAGCGACGGATGTCGTTTGCCGCAGAGGTGTTCTGGCCGCCGCCACCGGCTGCACCGGGGTCGCCACCTGCACCGCCGTTGCCGCCGTCGCCGCCATCACCGCCGAAGTCGCGGGAGATGCGGTTGGCCGAGATGACGGGGAGCGAAGCGCCCGTGGGTGTGGTGTAGATGACGAAGATGCCGAAGGAGCCGCCGCCGCCCGTGCCCGTGTAACCGAGCTCGGCCGCGCAACCGCCCGAGCCGCCGCCGCCGCCCGAACCGCCGAGACCCTCTTGGGTGCCGGAGTTCGCGATGGAGCCGCCGCCACCGCCGCCGCCGCCGCCGCCCGCGCCGTGACGGCCATGGTTGCCGCTGGCGCCGGCGTTGCCGCGCCACTCGCCGCCCACGATCGAGCCGTTGTTGAGGCTGCAGCCGAGGCCACCGGCGCCGTCACGATCTGCAAGCACCGCAGGGCTGGTTCCAGCAACACCGTCGGTGCTGCCCGAGGGAACGTAACAGGTGCCGGCCGCAGTCGCGCTTGCATTGTTGTAGACGCTCGGCTGTCCGCCAGAACCACCGCCGCCGCCCGCATTGGCGCCCGTCACGCCCGTTCCCGAGGTACCCGTCGCAGAGGTGGTCGAGGTGCGTGTTATGCAAGCGGCGTTTCCGCCCGTGCCGCCATTCACCGAGGTGAAGGTGTCGGCGACCGCAGCAGAGAAGGTGGCCGGGTCCTGGCAGGAGCGGGTGCCGCCCGCGCCGCCCGGGGTAGGCGTGCAGGTCGCGGTGGATGCATTCGCGGTCGCGCCGCCGGCGCCGCCATTCACACCGGCTGCGCCTGAGGTGCCTGCAGCGCCGTTGCTGCCGGGGCCGCCCTTGCCCGCGTAGATCTGGTTGGTGGTGAAGGAGACGCCGCTGCCGCAGTCCTTGGCGTAGATGGCGTAGGAGTTGGCGCTCACCGAAGTGGCGTTGGCGCCATCGATGACGAATCCGTCGAAGCCGGCGCTGGTGAGGCTGGTGCAGACCACCGCCTTGCGGTCGCCGACGCCCGAGGGGCCGCGGACGACGGTGAGCGAAGCAGCCGCGTTGCGCTCCCAGGTGCTGGAGCGGTATCCGCCGCGGACGAAGATGCCCTGACGGAGGGTGATCTGCTCCGTGTAGGCGCCATCGGCGACCAGCACATTGGGGCGGGTCACAGCGGAGGCCCGGTTGGCGAGCGCGTAGGAGATGGTGCGGCAGGGGTGGTAGCCCGTGCCGGTGTTGCGCGGCCCAAGGCCGCAGGTCGCATCGTCGACCGAGATGCTGTCATCGATGGAGACGTAGACAGCCGTGGTGTCGAGTTCGAACTCGCAGCCGTCGTCGGGCACGCCGTTGAGGTCGTAGAAGCCGGCATCGCAGCGGAGTGCACAGACGGCACTGCCGGTCGCCGAGCAGGTGCCGAAGGCGTTGGGCTTGTTGTAGATGGCGGTGCAGTCGATGCCGCAGGCGCCGCAGTTCTGGTCGTCGCGGTAGACGCCAGCCACCAGGTAGTCTTCGTCGACCAGGCCATCGCAGTCGTCGTCGTTGTAGTCGCAGGCCTCGACGATGGCGGGGGTACCGGCCACGGCGTCGCAGGTGAGCGGACCGCTCGTGTTGGTCGTGTCGCAGGCTGCGGTGCCCGCGCGGCGGCAGGTGCCGACGCCCGAGTAGCAGACGCCGCCGCGACCGGCCCACTGGGCGTCCTCGTCGGTGCCGCCGTCGCAGTCGTTGTCGAGGCCGTCACAGACCTCGGTGGCGGGCGTGCCGGCGGTCGCGGAGCACTCGGTGGCGCCGGACGGGTTGGTGGCGCTGCAGACCTTCACGCCGCGGCGGAGGCAGATGCCCTGGCCAGAGCTGCAGACCGTGCCGCGGTCGGTCCAGAGGGCGCCGTCGTCCACGGTGCCATCGCAGTCGTTGTCGAGGCTGTCGCAGACCTCGGTGCCAGCAGCGCCGGGCGTCACAGAGCAGACCGTGGGGCCGGCCTCGTTGGTGGCGTCGCAGATCTTCACGCCGGTGCGCTGGCAGATGCCCGAGCCGCCCTGGCAGATGTCGCCGCGGTCGGCCCAGAGGGCGCCGTCGTCGATGGCACCGTCGCAGTCGTCATCGATGCCATTGCAGGTCTCGGCCTGCGCCGTCTGATCGGCGACGCAGCTGTTGGCGCCGGCCACGCAGGCGGTCAGGCCCTGGGCGCACAGGCCGGGGCGGCCGGTGTTGCAGGAGATGCCGCCGCCCGGGTTGCCGTCGTCGACCGCACCGTCGCAGTCGTTGTCGAGGCCGTCGCAGAGCTCGGTGGAGAGAGGGAGCACCTGGCCAACGCAGCTCGAGAAGCTGCCGACCGAGCAGGTCTGAACGCCCGCGCGGCAGATTCCCACGCCCGAGGTCGCGGCCACGCCATCGTAGCAGGAGCGGGCAATCGGAGCGCCGGCGGCGTCTTCATCGGTGCTGCCATCGCAGTCGTTGTCGAGGCCGTCGCAGCTCTCGACGCTGGCCGTACGGAGCGGCTGGCAGACAATGCCGCCGGCCGAACAGGTGGTGGTGCCCTGGGCGCAGACGCCCTGCTGGCCCGTGGAGCAGAGCGAGCCAGACTCCGGGTTGCCGTCGTCCACCGTGCCGTCGCAGTCGTTGTCGAGGCCGTCACAGAGCTCGGTGTAGAGCGGCAGAATCTCGCCCGTGCAGCTCCCGAAGGTGCCCGCGTTGCAGGTCTGAAGGCCCGTGCGGCAGATGCCCACGCCCGAGGTGCCAGCCGCGCCGTCGTAGCAGCTCTTGGTGATGGCGGCGCCGGCCGCATCTTCGTCGGTGCTGCCATCACAGTCGTTGTCGACGCCGTCGCAGACCTCGGTGGTCGCCGTACGGAGCGGCTGGCAGACAATGCCACCCGCCGAGCAGACCGTCGTGCCCTGCGCGCAGATGCCATCCTGGCCGGTGGAGCAGAGCGAGCCCGACTGCGGGTTGCCGTCGTCTACCGTGCCATCGCAGTCGTCATCAATGCCGTTGCAGAGCTCGGCGTAGAGGGGGAGAACCTCGCCCGTGCAGCTCCCGAAGGTGCCCGCGTTGCAGGTCTGAAGGCCCGTGCGGCAGATGCCCACGCCCGAGGTGCCAGCCGCGCCATCGTAGCAACTCTTGGTGATGGCGGCGCCGGCCGCATCCTCGTCGGTGCTGCCATCGCAGTCGTTGTCGACGCCGTCGCAGACCTCGGTGGTCGCGCTCCGAAGCGGCTGGCAGACGATGCCACCGGCGGTGCAGACCGTCGTGCCCTGCGCGCAGATACCGTTCTGGCCGGTCGAACAGAGCGAGCCAGACTCCGGGTTCCCGTCGTCTACCGTTCCGTCGCAGTCGTCGTCGATGCCGTTGCAGAGCTCAGCCGAGCGCGGAAGTACCTGGCCGACGCAGCTCCCGTAGTTGCCGGCATTGCAGGTCTGGACGCCGCCGCGGCAGATGCCGACGCCGGAGGTCGCGGGGGCGCCGTCGTAGCAGCTGCGGGCGATCGGATTGCCGAGGTCGTCTTCATCGCCCAGGCCGTCGCAGTCGTTGTCGAGGCCGTCGCAAACTTCGACCTCAGGGAGGAGCAGCGGCAGGCAATCGAGGCCGGTCGGCGTGCAGACGGAGGTGCCCTGCGCGCAGATGCCGTCCTGGCCTGTCGGGCAGAGCGAGCCGCCCTCGGGGTTGTCGTTGTCGATGAGGCCGTCGCAGTCGTTGTCGAGCCGGTCGCAGAGCTCCTGGTCGGGGACCACGTCGCCAACGCAGCGGCCATATTCGCCCACCGAGCAGGTCTCTACACCGCCGCGGCAGAGGCCCACATTCAGGGTGGCATCGCTGCCATCGTAGCAGTTGCGGGCAAGCGGATCGCCGAGGTCATCTTCGTCTTCGAGGCCATCGCAGTCGTTATCGAGGCCGTCGCAGATCTCGGTCGAGGGGGTGAAGAAGGGGGTGCACTCCGAGCTGGAGTCGCCGCAGGCCGCCGAGCCGCGGGCGCAGACGCCGGGGAGGCCGGTCGCGCAGGTGCCGCCGCCCGTCGGGCTGCCGTCGTCGGCCAGGCCGTTGCAGTCGTTGTCGAGCAGGTCGCAGAGCTCGGGCTCCGGCACCACATCTCCGATGCAGGGGCCATACTCGCCGCCCGTGCAGGTCTCAAAGCCGGTGTGGCACTCGCCAACGTCGATGTAGCGGGGGTCGCCATCGAAGCAGACCCGCGCGATGGCCACGCCTGCATCATCCTCGTCCACAAGGCCATCGCAGTCATCGTCGATGCCGTTGCAGATCTCGATGGCGGCGGTGACCTCGGTCACACAGCGGACCGTACCGGAATCGCAGATGGTCTTGCCGAGCGCGCAAGCGCCGGAGCTGCCCGTCGCGCAGTCGCGGCCGGCCTCCGGGTCACCGTCGTCGATGGTCCCGTCGCAGTCGTCATCGAGGCCGTTGCAGAGCTCACCCTGCGGGAGTACCGCACCGACACAATCGGAGAGGAAGCCGTCGGTGCAGCTCCGCTGGCCGGCCGCGCAGGCGCCCACGCCGAGCGTCGTCGGAGGACCGTTGTAACAGGTCTGCTGAATCGCGAGGCCGTCGCTGGTCTGGTCCACCGTTCCGTCGCAGTCGTTGTCCACGCCGTCGCACAGCTCTGTCTCGGGAGCGCGGGTCGGCACGCACTCGATGGACGAGCCGTTGCAGATCGTCCGGCCGGGACCGCAGATGCCCGAAAAGCCGGTGTCGCAGTCGGCGTTCACGCCCACCGGGTTGTCATCCACATTGCTGTCGCAGTCGTTGTCGATGCCGTCGCAGAGCTCGTCGGCCGCAGGGTTGATGCCGGCGTTGTTGTCGTCGCAATCGGTGCCCAAGCAGGCCGGACCCTGACCAAACTCGTCGTTGTCCTGGTCCAGACAGAGGGTGTCGGGCACACAGACGAAGCGGGTATCGGTGGCGATGAAGCCGAAGAGCACGCACTCCGCGTTGTCCTCACAATCAACGCCGGTGCTGCAGTAGTTGCTGCAGAAGCCGTCGCCGGTGAGAGGATTGAGCAAGATGCAGGTCAGGCTCTCGCAGTCGCCGCTCTGCTGGCAGGTGTCGCCAAACTGGCCGGTGCCGGGTGTCACATCAGACTGAACTGTGGTGTCGTTTGCGTCGCCGCCATCACCGCCGTCCGCAGTGTCCGACGCATCAGCGTCGTTCTGGTCACGGGTGTCGACCGCTGTGTCGCCCCCGTT
>CAIWGR010000306.1 GCA_903912275.1 uncultured delta proteobacterium | reverse complement strand
ATTACGCAGCGCGCCAAACTCGGAGCCTCGGGCTCTCTCCCTTGAAGATGGCAGCGCATGAACGGCAGAATCACTCTCGCTTCGCTCCTTTGTCTGGTCTCCCTCTCCGCCTGCTCCAAGCCGGCCGCGCCTGCCGCGGGTGAGCCTACCGCGGAGGCCGCCCGCGCGACCGCCTCGGTCGCCACGGTCGCTGTGACCGAGCGTGAGTTCGCAGAGTATGTGATGGTGACGGGCGAAGTGGAGCCGGCGCGCTCGACGATGGTGGCTGCCAACGCGACGGGCCGCATCCTGGAGATGCTGGTGGACCGGGGCGACAGCGTGAAGGCGGGCGACCCGATCGCCAAGCTCGATGCCCGTCAGGCAAGCCGGAACCTGGATGCGGTGAAGGTGCAGAAGCAGCTCGCCAGCACCCAGTCGGCGCAGGCCGACCGTGAGTGCGCGCGTGCCGAAGAGCTCCACAAGGAGGGCGTCATCGCCACGGCCGATGTGCAGTCTGCCGACGCCCGCTGCGAGGCGGCCCGTCTCTCTGTGAAGGCCGCAGACGCGCAGGCGAGCATCATCGACATCGCCGTGGGCGACGCGGTGGTTCGCGCTCCGTTTGATGGCATCGTCTCCAAGCAGATGACCGACGAGGGCTCCTTCGTGCAGCCGCCCAGCCCGGTGATTGAGCTGCAGCAGATTGACCCGGTCACGGTGGTGCTCCAGGTGCCCGCCATTCATGTGGGCCTCATCTCGATGGGGCAGTCGGTGGGCATCGAGCTCCCCGACCTGAGCGAGCTCGGCCGGCTGGAGGGAACGGTCACCCGGATTGCCCCGTCGCTCACCCGCGACACCCGTGCGCTCATCGTCGAGGTGTCGCTCCCCAACCCCGACCAGAAGCTGCGTGGCGGTCTCTTTGCCCGCGGCCAGATTGAGGTGGGCCGCAAGAAGTCGCTGGCGATTCCGCAGGCAGCCGTCGTCGACCGGGAGCAGCGGCTTCGGTTCTACGAGGTGCGCGGCGGCGTTGCCTACCAGCACATCCTGGACCGGATGGAGTCGCAGGATGGATTCTACCGTGCGCCGGCCGAGCTGACCGCGGGTTCGCAGGTGGTAACCGGACCGGCCGCCTCGCTCCGCGATGGCGACAGCGTGAAGGGTGGCGGCGCTCCCGCCGCGGCCGCGCCCGCAGCACCGGCTGCTGCGCCCGCCGCGAAGACCACCGACGGGTCGGGGAAGTAGACCATGCAATGGCTCGCAGAAATCTGTGTGCGCCGCCCCGTCTTGGCGGTGGTGCTCTCGCTCGTTCTCACCGTCCTCGGCTTCGGCGCCTATCGGAAGCTGGGCGTTGACCGTTTCCCCAACATCGACCTCCCCTTCGTCGCCATCCAGACCGCCCTTCCCGGCGGCTCGGCGACCGACATGGAGACGGAGGTCACCGACCGCATCGAGGCGGCCGTCAACACCATCGGCGGCATCCGCGAGCTTCGGTCGACCTCGGCCGAGGGCATCTCGCTCGTCTACGTCGGCTTCGAGCTCGAGAAGAGCGTCGACGGCGCAGCACAGGAGGTGCGCGACAAGGTCGCCACCATCACCCGCGACCTGCCAGAGGGCACCAAGGCGCCGGTCGTCATCAAGGCCGATCCCGGCGCCTCGCCGATTGTCTATGTGGGCGTGAAGGGCGACGGCTTTGAGCCGGCCGAGCTTGCAGACCTGACGGAGCGGCTCGTGGTGCGGCGGCTCGAGGCGGTCAATGGCGTGGGTGAGGCCCGGCTGCTGGGTGCCCGCGAGCGCGAGTTCCAGGTCATCGTCGACCCGCTCCGGCTGCTCGACTTCAACATCTCTGCGCCGGAGGTGGCCAACGCCATCTCGACCCAGAACCTGACGATGCCGGGCGGGCGTGCCGAGATGGGCGCGGCCGACGCGACGGTGCGGGTCATCGGCCGCGCGGTCGATGCCGACGAGCTTGGCAACATCTCCATCCGCGAGGTGAACAACCGGATCGTGCGGCTCCGTGATGTGGCGCGCGTCGTGGAGGCGACAGCGGAGCCGGATGGCGTGGCCTCGTTCGACGGCGACCCGATCCAGCTTGTGGTCATCCGGAAGCAGTCGGGCACCAACACGGTGAAGATTGCCGAGAAGATTCACGAGACGCTCGAGGATGTGAACCTGACGCTGCCCAAGGGCATGTCTGTCACGGTGCTGCGCGACGAGTCGGTGCTCATCAAGACGAGCACGGACGCGGTCACGGAGCACCTGATTCTGGGCTCGCTGCT
>CAIWGR010000305.1 GCA_903912275.1 uncultured delta proteobacterium | reverse complement strand
CTCCGCGTAGTCAGCCTCTGCGGGCAGCTCCGGCAGCGGCTCGAACTTCAGGTCGGGGTGGCAGAGCAGACACTGCGACTCCGGCCGCTTGTGGGGCGGGCACCAGTCGCCGGCCTCTTTGAACTTCGCCGCAAGCTCTGGATGGCAGCGCACACAGACCGCCTCGGGCACCTCGTGGCTGCAGAGCGCCACCGCTCCCTCCGCCGCGCTCATCCGTGTGAGCTGTCCGTGCTGCTGCGCGCCACCACAGGCGGCCATACAACAGGCCATTACGAACCACCCGGCTACCCAGAACTTCCGCATCTTCCACTCCGCGCGCGCGCCCGATTTTTGGCCCAACCACGCGCTAGGAAGTTGCCGCAACGCAAGCAATAGCGCGGGATTCGATGCAATTGTGTTGCAGTCCACCTACCGCCGCCCCGGCCCCTTTCCGCCGGGTGCCGCATCGATGAACTCCGCCCAATTCTCCGCCGTCGGCGTCACCTCCGCCTTCTCCTTCACAGGTGGTGTTGGTGGTGTTGGTGGTGGCTGCAGCGCCGCCGCCTGCTCGCGCGTCAGGAGGGGCTTGCCCACCTTCGCCTCCGGCAGCGCCATCGCCGGCGCCTGCTTCGCCCCGCACCCCTTGTGCCACCTGCTGAAGTTCAACGACTGTCGTTCGCGGCTTCGCGGGATGAGCTCTCGCTCCACCCAGGCCGGGTCGATCCCTGGGCGATCCTCCGCGGCAAAGTCATCCTCGTACGCCGCGGCCGCAAGGACGCTCGCGTGGGGCCCGATGTAGGTCGCAAAGACCTTGTTGGCGAAGCTCGGACCGGTGCACCAGACGCCACGACCGCGCCGACGGACCGCACTGGGGATCGGAAGGTGCGACCGACTCGGCCCCGCCTGACTGGTCAGGGCCATCCACGCGCTCAGTTTGCCCGCGCGTCCGACACAAACGAAGGGTCGGCGCCCATCGGTCGGAGAGGCTGGCGCCAAGACCATCGGGTCTGCATCCAGCATGGCCGGGTCGAGGTAGGCAACCACCCCCACAACCATCTCCGCTTCGGTCAGCATGCTCCCCTCCGCTGCACACAGGTGACACCCCGAAGATGACAGGCCATCCACGGCTCCGCAACTCGGCGCCGCACCCTATTACGCAGCAGCCTCCGTCTCCCCAAAACGGGACAACCCCCGCCAGCCTGCGCCGACGAGGGTCGTTCCTGCAGAAGCGCTGCGACTTAGTCGCGGGCGCGGCGGTCGGCGTACTTCTTGATGAGCTCTTCTTGCACCACGCGGGGGACCGCCTGGTACTTCGCGAACTCCATCGAGAACTCGGCCTTGCCCTGGGTGCTCGAGCGGAGGTCGTTCGAGTAACCGAACATCTCCGACAGCGGAACCTCGGCCTCGATCTGAACCTGGTTCCCGCTCGTCGAGTTGCCCTGGATCATGCCGCGGCGCTTGTTGAGACCGCCGAGCACGGTGCCGGCGAACTCCTCAGGCGACTCGACGACAACCTTCATGATGGGCTCAAGCACAACCGGTGCCGAACGCTCGTAGGCCTGACGGAAGCCCGTACGAGCCGCGATGCGGAAGGCCATGTCGCTCGAGTCGACCGCGTGCGCCATACCGTCGGTGACGCCGGCGCGGATGTTGACGATCGGGAAGCCGATCAGCGTGCCGCGCTCCATGGCGTCCTGGAAGCCCTTGTCGCACGAGGCGTGGTACTCCTTCGGGATCGAGCCACCGACGACGTTGTTGATGAACTGGTAGTTCTCACCGGCGTCCGACGGCTCGACAAAGCCGAGCACGCGGGCGAACTGACCCGAGCCACCCGTCTGCTTCTTGTGGGTGTATTCGAAGTCGCTCTTCTTGGTGATGGTCTCGCGGTAGGCAACCTGCGGGGCGCCGGCCTGGACCTCAACGCCATACTCACGCTTGATGCGCTCGAGGTAGACCTCGAGGTGAAGCTCGCCCATGCCGCCGATGATGGTCTGGCCCGACTCTTCGTCGCGCGTGACGCGGAAGGTGGGATCCTCCTTCGAGAAGCGGTTGAGCGCCTTCGAGAAGTTGTTGAGACCCTCCTTCTTGATCGGCTCGACCGCCAGCGTGATGACCACGTCGGGGACGAACATGGAGGTCATGGTCAGGTCGGCATCACCGTCGGTGAAGGTGTCGCCCGTCGCACACTCGATGCCGAACAGCGCGACGATATCGCCCGCCTCCGACTCGTCGATTTCGTGCATTTCGCTCGAGTGCATACGCACCAGACGACCAACCTTGGCCTTCTGCTTGGTTGACTGGTTGTAGATGGTATCGCCCTTCTGCAGCTTGCCCTGGTAGAGGCGGCAGTAGGTGAGCTGACCGTAGCGGCCATCCTCAAGCTTGAACGCCAGCATGACGAGGGGGTGGCCCGGCTTCGAGATGAGCTGGAGCTTCTCTTCGTTGTTGCGCTGGTCGAGCGCCTCGTAGGTCCGGTCGTAGGGGCTGGGGAGGAAGCGCATGACCGCGTCGAGCAGCGCCTGCACACCCTTGTTCTTGTAGGCCGAGCCCATGAAGACGGGCGTCATGCGGCGCTCGATGGTCGCCTTGCGCACCACCGGGTAGGCCTCTTCCGCCGTCACTTCGTCGCCGTTCAGGAACTTCTCGGCGATGTCGTCGTTGAAGTCCGACAGACCCTCGATGAGGATCGTGCGGTACTTCTCCATCTCCTCCTTGAGGTCGGCCGGGCAGTCCACAATGCGGATCTCTTCGCCGTTGTCGCCTTCGTAGTACCAAGCCTTGCGGGTAAGCAGGTCGACCGTTCCCTTGAAGCGATCCTCTTCGCCGATCGGGATCTGCATCATGATGGCGTTGTGCGAGAGCTTCTCGCGGAGCAGGCCGGCGACGCGGAAGGGGTTGGCACCCGCGCGGTCGAGCTTGTTGATGAAGGCGAGGCGGGGGACGTTGTAGCGGCGCATCTGACGGTCGACCGTGATCGACTGCGACTGAACGCCGGCAACGCCGCAAAGGACGAGGATGGCGCCGTCGAGGACGCGGAGCGCGCGCTCAACCTCGATCGTGAAGTCGACGTGTCCGGGGGTGTCGATGATGTTGACCGCGTAGTCCTGGTTCTCAAGCTGCCAGTTCACGTAGGTCGCGGCCGACTGAATCGTGATGCCCTTCTCACGCTCGAGCTCCATCGAGTCCATCTTGGCGCCGACGCCCGACTTGCCGCGGACCTCTTCGATGCGGTGGATCTTGCCCGTGTAGAACAGAATGCGCTCGGTCAGCGTCGTCTTGCCCGAATCGATGTGGGCCGAGATGCCGATGTTGCGGAGCATGTTCAGGTCAGTGATGTGCGATTCAGCCATGTTCTCTTCCCAGGGTCGAAGTGACGAGACGGCAATGGTCCCGAAAGTGTAAGGTGGCCGCGCGTCTAGCCTCTCGCCCCGCCCTTGTCTAGCCGCCAACCTTTGCTCTGGCGCACCCTCCCGCCTATCCTGCGGCCACCTGCCGCCCCCGTTCCGTGCCGCCGATGGCCTCGATCCTCATCCTCTTCGCACACCCCGCCTTCGAGCACTCGCGCACCCAGCGCGCGCTCGTCGCGGCCGCCTCCAACCTCCCCGGCGTCACCCTCCACGACCTCTACGAGGCCTATCCCACCTTCCATGTCGACCGGCGCGCCGAGCAGGCCCTCCTCCGCCGTCACGACATCATCCTCTTTCAGCACCCGCTCTACTGGTTCTCCGCCCCCGCCCTCCTCAAGCAGTGGCAGGATGTGGTCCTCGAGCATGGCTGGGCCTACGGAGAGACCGGCCTGCAGCTCCGCGGCAAGGTCGCCCTCCACGCCGTCTCCACCAGCGCCGCCGAGTTCGATCCCGAGCATGGCAGCGGCCCCACCTGCAATGT
>CAIWGR010000304.1 GCA_903912275.1 uncultured delta proteobacterium | reverse complement strand
CCAAGGGGCGCGAAATTCACTCCTGATTTCGATCGCATCGCGCGCCCGCAGGCCAGCTTTTTGTCCGGGTCCGGCCGATCCGACCGACTCGATCGCCGACTATTTGCCGCGCGACAAGGCCCGCGCGAGATCGCGCTCCGTCAGCGCGCGCAGTTGTTCGCGCAGGCCGTCCCGGCTAATGAGCACCAGTCCGTGGGTCTGCGCATACTCCCGCGCCTCCGACAAACAGCCCGCGAGCCCGACATACCAGACCATCCCCACCCCATCGATCGTAATCGTCCCGAAGAATACGCGCAACCGCATCGCGCACACCAGCCCCGCGGACGCCGGCGCACACGCGACGATCACGCTGGTGAGTCCCGCCTCCCCCACCCGCGCCACCCACGCATAACCCTCGGAGCCACCGGCCCGTACCGCCACTTCATGCCCCCGACTATCTTCCCGCCCTGCTCGACCGGGCCTGTCGCAAATTTCGGCGCAAACGGCTCCCAGCCCGCGGCCCATAGCGCTGGGTTGATCGACTGACCGTCGTAATACGCATCGAGCATCACGCTCCGTGTAGCCCCGGACACCTTCACGCCGAACACGGCCGGATTCGAATTCAGCGACGTCTAGGTGAGCAACCGCGCCTCGATCCCGCGGCGTCGCATCATCCCGACGATGAAGTCGGCGTCGCGGCTGATGTTCGGGCGGTCGACGGTCATACTGGGAATCGCGAGCAGTTCCCGCTACGCGTCGATCACTTCGCGCTCATGCGCGACGCGCCACGCGTGCACTATGTCCTGCAACGGCGACACTACCAGGGCCGACCCCGCGACCAACAGGGCCAAACCCACCGCCGCGCGACAGAGAATTCTCAACCACTCTACTAGTAATACTTAGTTAAGTTAAGAGGTATCCTCAAACGTTGTTAGACACCACGGACATCGGCCCGCCATCCGGATTAGGCTGGCTTGGAGCAACTGGCGCATCAGCGGCAAGCTCACACCAGAAGTTTTTTTTGGCGCGTGTCTGTTCGCTGCGCAGGAAGCCAAAGGCGAGCGAGACGAGCGTGACATGATGATGCCAGCCGAGCCATCCGCGGCCTTCAAAGTGATCGAGGCCAAGCTCGTCTTTGAGTTCGCGGTAATCTTGTTCGATCTTCCAGCGCCCCCGGGCGGCATGCACGGCCGAACGCAGAGACGGAGCCTCGTCGGTGAACGGGCGCCAGAGCATCCAGTAGTCGCAGGGCTGAGCCGCACCTTTTGGCCACTCGATCAACAGCCATTCCGGCGCTCTGGCCGGTTGCTCGCGCGGTCGCTGCTTCCAGCCGTGAGCGGCCCACGTCTTGACCAAGGCGAAGCGCGAGGTCTGGGCCCCCTTCGTGCCGATGCGCCAAGTCACCGTGCGCCAGGCGGACGCCGGCAGTCCCGTGGCGACGGCGAGTAGCGAGTACACCGGTGGCAAATCCTCCAGTCGGGGATGACGCTGCGGTCGACCCTTCTTCCCGCTCGCGACTGGCAGGGGAACAT
>CAIWGR010000303.1 GCA_903912275.1 uncultured delta proteobacterium | reverse complement strand
GGCCGTCGATCGGCAGGTAGTCACCGGGCTCTTGCGGGCGCGAGCAGGCTGCGAGGTTGGGCGGGTCTTCAAGCAGGCGGGCGACGCGGAGTTCGAGGTCGCGCACCGAGGTGAAGTGCTGGTCGAGCCGCGCCTTGTCGGCGGTTCCGACCCGGCGCTGCAGGCGGCGCACATCATCGCTCACGGCGTCGAGCACGCTGCGCCGGAGCGAGAGCGTCGGGTCGACGATCGGCTCTTCGCCGGGTGCACGGAAGGAGCCGCCGAAGAGACGCTCAAACAGCACCCGCGGGTTCGACTCTGCGGGGTTCACCGACGTGGGTGAAGCGTGTGAGAGTCCGCGCGCGCCCTCTTCCACTGCAATCTCAAGGGAGCGAAATACGGTGTTCCCACCCACCTCGTTCGCGATGACCTGATCGATGGTCGGACCGGCGTAGACGAGCTCGGTTCCATCGGGCACGAGCGGGCCTCCGGCCAGAAAGCCTGCCGGTCCCGAGCCGTGCGCCGCGATGTTGGGTGTCTTGACCGCCATGCCGGAAATGACGGTCACATGCTCACGGATGGAGGCCAGCGGCTCGAGCTGCTCGGAGAGCGTGTAGTCGGCGCCGGTGCCGGTTGGGACCCAGCGATCCGGCAGCATGCCGTTGCCCCAGAAAAAGAGGACGAAGCGGCGCGGGAAGGCATCCGTACCGGCCGCGTTGGCCTTGGCGGGATGGGCCATGAACTCAAGCCAGGGGAGACCGACACCGACGGCGGCGCCGCCAAGAACGCCGCGGAGGAATCGGCGCCGGGATGGATGGAGTGGCTGCATCGGTGCTCTCTTGGCCGTCAGGGCTGGTCAGCGGGCGACGAAGGCGTCGATGCCCTTGAGCTCAAGGACCGCCGAAACAAAGGTGCACTTGTTGTCGGGCCCCGGGCGGAGGTCAGCGATGTTCGGCAGCAAGGGAATGATGATGCGCGACTCACTCTCGGCGTAGGTGCGCGCAATCTCAGAGATCTCGGCCACGCTTACACCGCAGCCGAGGTAGCCGTTCCAGGTGCCATCTTCCTGGAGTTGCAACTCGAAGTTCATGTCGATGACGTTGATGGCGAAGGCCTCTGCGAGCAGTTCAAGATCGAGGTGATACTCATCCGCCGAGAGGTGGAGGCGGCCATCCACAATGCTGACATGCTCGGCCACGACGACGGGTGCGTCGGGACGGACCTCGAAGGTCTGCCCTGCCTGCATGACGCCGGTGGTACCCATGATGGGCTTCTCGTTGTAGCCGCGGAAGAGGCGGAGCGTGACGTCGTCGTCGTTCCAAGGGTCGTCGAGGCCGTCGAACTCGACGACGAAGGCGAGCTTTCCGTCGTTGACCGCGGCCTTGACGAGTCCTTCGACAGGAACGCCGGCAAGGTCGTAGACCGAGGCCCATACCGCACCGAGCTGGTTGTCGATGCCCGTGGTTCCTTCCGGCGAGGTGAAGTCTTTCTTTCCGCAGGCCGCGCGGTCGGTCGCGTTGCTCACGCGGCCGTCGAGGTCGAAGCCGGGGGCGATGGAGGAGGATACGGAACCTGCCACGTGGATCTCACGGACCACAACGGCCGGTC
>CAIWGR010000302.1 GCA_903912275.1 uncultured delta proteobacterium | reverse complement strand
CGGAGATGCGGCTCGTGCGATCGTTGAGGAAGGTGCCGTTGGTGCTGCCGAGGTCTTGGACGAGCACCTGATCGCGGCTGACGAGCGTGATGGTGCAGTGGAAGGCCGAGACCATTGCGGCGTCGAGGACGATGTCGTTCTCTGCGTCGCGGCCGACGCGGATGACGCGGCCGGCGACAAGGTCTCCCGAGAGGAAGGAGCCACCGCTGCCGCCTGTTGGAACGGCCTTGACCGCGGCGGTCACGCGGGGCGCGGCCGGAGGCTCTGGGAGCGCCTCGGCGAGGTGCACCGTTGCGTCTGCGAAGTGGAGCATCTGGGTGGCGCGCGCCGACCGGGCCGAGCTGGCAGGTTTGCTCGAGGTGAGCGTCCTTGCGAGGGCGAGGTCGGGGTCGTCCACCCGGGTGGTTGTGAGGCGCTGTGGCGGGGTCCAGGAGGCGGGTTCGTCGAGCTTGCGGAGGAGCTGCCGCTCGATGCGGAGGCTCTCGCGGCTGCCGAGAAAGATGAGTTCGCCGAGGGCGACCTCGACGGGCGCATTGGGGTCCAGGCGGCGGCCGTGAACATAGGTGCCGTTGGTGCTGCCGAGATCCTCGATCCAGACGGCGCCGTCGCGGAGGAAGAGGCGGCAGTGGCAGCCCGAGACCACGGGGAGCTCGACGAGCCAGTCGACACGACGCGGGTCGCTGCCGAGATAGACAGATTGAGTGTCGGTGAGGTGTGACACGCGCGAACGCAGCTCCGAGGTTTGGCGAGGGGTTAGCACACTTTGGGCGCGCTGCCACCCTCGACGGCGGGTGGCGGTATGACTAGCAGAGCTGCTCGCACCCTTGTGAGGTTTCCTGATGGCTCGAACCGCCTCCCGCATGCTGCCGCTGGGCCGCGCGATCCCCCGCTTCGAGCTGATGGAGCCTCTGACCGGACGGCTGCGCGCGCTCCCGGAGCCGGGCAGTCCGGCGCTGATCATGTTTCTCTGCAACCACTGCCCCTATGTGGTTCACATCCGCGGGCGGCTGCTTGAGGTCGCGCACCGAGCGTTGGACGCGGGCATCGCCGTGGTCGCCATCAACAGCAACAGCGTTGTGACCCACCCGGAGGATGGCCCCAAGGCGATGGCTGCGCTGGCAGGCGGGGAGGGCTGGCGCTTCCCCTTCCTCTTCGACGAGACACAGGAGGTGGCCCGCACCTTCGGTGCTGCCTGCACGCCCGACCTCTTTCTCTTCGGGCCGGAGGGGCTCTTCTACCGTGGCCAGTTCGACGATGCTCGGCCGGGCAGCCCGGTGGCCGTGACGGGCGCCGACCTGCAGGGGGCCATCGACAGCCTACTCGCCCGTAAGGCCGCCCCTGCCGATCAGTGGCCAAGCCTGGGTTGCAACATCAAGTGGCACCCCGAGCGGTGAGCAAGCGGCTCAGTCGACGCGGCCGGTCACCACCTGCGGGAAGGTGAGCGCGCGGATGCCCTCTCTGCCCAGTTCGCTGCCCCAGCCCGAGTCGCCGCGACCGCCAAAGGGGAGTTCGGGGTAGCTCCGGACGATGTCGTTGAGGGCGACCGTTCCGACGCGGAGTTCGGCAAGGAGGTCGCTCCATGGGAGCGGTTCGAACTGGCCCCAGACCGAGGCGCCGAGCGCGAAGGGAGAGGCGTTCGCGAGCCAGAGCGCGTGACGGGTTTCGGTGGCGCGGGCGACGGCAAAGAGCGGGCCGAAGGTCTCTTCGAGGAAGGCGGGATGGCCCTGTCGGGTCTCGGTGAGGATGGTGGCCGGCGCCCAGCAGGGACCCTCGGGCACGGGGAGTTCGAAGGCGACCTTTGCGCCCGCTGTGATGGTGCGTGCAACCTGGTCTCGGAGCGTATCGGCGAGGTCGGGGCGGGCGAGCGGCCCGAGCTCGGTGGCAGGGTCGAGCGGGTCTCCGACGCGGACCTTCGCGAGCTCTTCGCAAAGCAGTGCGACGAAGCGGTCGTGGAGTGTGTCGAGGACGATGAAGCGCTTGGCCGCGACGCAGGACTGTCCGTTGTTGATGAGCCTGGAGCGGACCGCGGCCTTGGCGGCGGCGGCGAGGTCTGTGCCCTCCAGGACGAGGAAGGGGTCGGAGCCGCCGAGCTCGAGGAGCGAAGGCTTGAGCGAAGCGCCGGCGGCAGCGGCCACGATGCGGCCGGCGCGGGTGGAGCCGGTGAAGGTGACGGCGGCGATGCGCGGGTCGCTGATGAGCCGCTCGGTCTGCTGGCGGTCGATGGGGAGCCAGGTGACGAGGTGGTCGAGACCGGCGCGGGCGATGCGCTCGGCGAGCAGGCGGGCGCAGCCGGGCAGATGTTCGTCGTGCTTGAGCAGGACGCAGTTGCCGGCCGCGAGTGCGCCGAGCATGGCACGGATGGGCTGCCAATAGGGGAAGTTCCAGGGCAGGATCGAGAGGACAAGGCCGAGGGGGCGCGGCGTGACGGTGGCGGAGGCGATGCTGGCGTAGGGGCCTGCGGCGGTGACCAGCTCGGGGGCGAGCCACTCCTCCAGACGAGAGGCGACGAGGCGGCAGGCCTGCACACACTTCTTCACCTCTTCGACGGCCTGGGCGTAGGGGCGCCCCATCTCGCGGGCGGCGAGCGTTGCGAGCTCGGCGAGGTCCGAGGCCAGCTCATCGCTGAGCCGCTCCAGGGCGCGGCGGCGGCTGGCGAGGTCGTGGGAGCCGAAGCGGCGGACAATACACCAGTGGTCGTGGGCCAACGCGACAGCTGCTTCGAGTTCGGCATCGGTAAGGGTCGGATGCTCGGCGACGAGCGAGCCATCGAAGGGCGAGAGGGAGCGGAGCATGGCGGGCCTGCAGCAGCGTGTGAACGGGGCTTTCTTGCACAGGGCGGGCGATGTGGCAAAACGGATTCTCGGCCTTCGGGCTGCTGCCCTCTCCTCTCGGATGCCCCATGAACTTGGAGTCGCTCTTCGCTCCCGGACCTCGCGCAGGAAGCAGCGGGGCGCTGCTGCTCTGCCTCTTCGCGCTGCTCGCCTCGGCCTGCTCGATGAACCGCTACTACCAGCCTGCGGGTGGCTACGACGAGGCAGTGCGCTCCTCGGACGGAGAACAGCTGGAGAGTGAGACGGTTGCAGCTTCGGACAGCGGCTGGTTTTCGTCCGACGCACCCCGTGCTCCGCGCGCACCGCAGGCCCGTGCCGCGATGGCGCCGGCGCCGATGGCACCCGGCGGCGTCTCCGCACCGGTCGAGCAGAGCTTTGTAGCCGATGCCGGACCGACGTTCGTCGCCGGCCCTGCGAGCAACCCCGTGGGGGAGAAGGGGGGCGCGGCCTCGGAGAAGCCGCGGAGTTCGCCGCTTCTCATTTACACCGGCCAGGTGGTGCTGGCGGTCTTCGATGTGACGGCAACGCAGGACCGGGCGCTGGCGACCATCGAGTCGTTTGGCGGCTACTCGTCGCAGCGCAACGCACAGCAGATGGTCTTCCGTGTTCCCGCGGAGAAGTTCCGCGAGGCGCTCGACGCCCTCAAGAAGCTAGGCGATGTGCTCCGGCTCGACTGGGCCGCGCAGGATGTGGGCGAGGAGTACCGCGACCTTCAGATCCGGCTCAAGAACAACCTCGACATGCGCGAGCGGCTGCTGGTGATGCTGGCCGGCGCAAAGGAGATCGAAGCGGCCCTCGCTGTCGAGGAGCAGCTCGAGCGCATCACACTCGAAATCGAGCGGATCAACGGCCAGCTCCGGAGCCTGCAGGACCGGCTCGCCTACTCCACCATCTCCATCCAATTCAGCCCCATCGCGGTCACCCAGGTGCCGAAGAGCGACTACCGTCTGCCCTTCCCCTGGCTCAACCAGCTGGGCCTCGAATTCCTGATGCAGCTCTAAGGAACCCCATGCGCAACGCACTCCTCCTCGCGCTGCTCTGCGCCTCCGCGCTGACCGGCTGCACCACCTTCAAGATGACCGCGCCCGACAGCATGGTGGTGCTGAACGAGGCCGAATACAGCAACTACCAGTGGCGCTCGACCACGCCTGATGGGGTCATCCTCGCGGTGAAGGTGATCGAACAGTCCAAGGAGGAGGGCAAGAACCCCTCCGGCACGCTCGACTTCTGGACCGAGGCCATTCGCCTCCGTCTGCGCACCCAGTCGGGATATGCGCTCACCGAAGCGGCCGATGTCACGGCCAAGAGCGGCGAGAAGGGCAAGCAGCTCCGCTTCGGACGCGACGACAACGGTGTGCCCCATGTCTACTGGGTGACCCTCTTCCGCACGAAGAAGTTCGTCCATGTGATCGAGGCCGGCGGTAAGCGCGACCTCTTTGAAAAGCAGCAGAAGGCCATCGAAGCGGCCATCGCAGATTACGAGGTCGTTCAATGAGAAGTCTCCGCCCCGCAGCGCTGCTGCTCCTCCTCACTGCCTGCGGCGGCGCCGCCCAGAGCGGTGCAAAGCCGGCCGGCGCTCCGCCCGCCATCTGCGCCCATCGCTCGACCGAACAGCCCGCCGTGGCACCGCTCCTGCGACCGCAGCCGGCCGACATTGTGCTGACCCACGCCACCATCTGGACCGGCACAGGGCCGGCGCTCAGCGACAGCTGGCTCCGCTTCTCCAAGGGTCGCATCACGGCGATCGGCAGCGGCGGCGCGCCCAAATTGACGACCGACGAGAACACGCGGGTCATCAATGCAACCGGCAAGTGGGTAACCGCTGGCATCATCGACACCCATAGCCACCTCGGCGTCTATCCTTCGCCCAACACGACAGGTCACGACGACGGCAACGAGGCGACCGGTCCGACCACGCCCGAGGTCTCGTCGCAGGACTCGATCTGGGTGCAGGATCCGGGCTTTGAGCGGGCGCTGCGCGGCGGTGTGACCGCGATGCAGATCCTGCCCGGTTCGGCCAACCTGGTCGGTGGCCGCGGCTATGTGATCAAGAACAAGCGGGGTGCCCGCGTGGCTGAGCAGCTCCACTTTCCCGGCGCGCCGGAGACGCTCAAGATGGCCTGCGGCGAGAACCCCAAGCGGGTCTATGGCGAGCAGGGTCGGATGCCCTCCACCCGCATGGGCAACATCGCCACGATCCGCCAGATGTGGATCGATGCAGCCGAGTACCGCAAACAGTGGGACGACTACAACGCGAAGCTCGACAGCTGGTGCGCGGCAGACGACCAGGCGGGCAGTCCGCCGGATGCGCCGTCGCGCGATCTGGGGAAGGAGACGCTGGCAGAGGTACTTCGGGGCCACATCCTTCCGCAGATCCACTGCTACCAGGCAGATGACATGCTCAACCAGATTCAGGTCGCCGACGAGATGGGCTTTGCGATCCGCAGCTTCCATCACGCAGTCGAGGCCTACAAAATCCGCGACGTGCTGGCGGCGAAGCAGATCGCCATTTCGACCTGGCCCGACTGGTGGGGCTTCAAGATCGAGGCCTACGACACCATCAACGAGGGACCCGGACTGCTCACCGAGGCTGGCGTCCGCGCGGTGCTCAAGTCGGACTCGCCCATCACCAACCAGCGGCTCGGCCAAGAGGCCGGCAAGGCGCTTGCGGCCGGCCTGAGCGCAGGCATCAAGTTGGACGACAATGACGCCATCCGCTGGGTGACCGCAAACCCCGCCTGGGCGCTCGGCATCGACCAGTTCACGGGCACGCTGGAGGTGGGCAAGATGGCCGACATCGTCGTCTGGGACCACCAGCCGCTGAGCAGCTACGCGAGCGCTGTCTGGGTCTTTGTGGACGGGATCGCGGAGCTCGATCCCACCGCGCCGCCAGACCCGTGGAGCGACTTCGAAGCCGGCACCAACAACCATGTGCGAGGTGGCCGATGAGCCGCATCTTTGCCGTCGCCTTCGCGACGATTCTCTTCGCGGCTTCGTCCGCCTCTGCCGCCACGCACGACCGCTGTGTGACCGGCGCAACCATCTACTCCGCGACCGAGGCGCCGCGCGCAGCCACGGTCTGCATCGCGGGCGGCCGCATCAGCGGCATCTTCGACGCAGCGGCCGCAGCGCCCGATGCCGGTGAGACGATCGACGCGAAGGGGAGCTGGCTCACGGCCGGCCTCACCGATGTGGGCACCCAGGTGGGGCTCATCGACATCGAGCAGGAGCACGACGCCAACGACACGGAAGGCGGCGGCGATCCCGTGCGCGCCGGCCTGCGCGCCGACTACGACTACAACCCGGACTCGGCGGTCATCGCGGTCTGCCGCAGCGGCGGCCTGACCTCGGTCGTCTCGGGCCACTCAGGGGGCCTCATCTCGGGCGTCGCGGAGTGGTTCGACCTGGGCCGCGGCAGCTCTGCCGAGCTGCTCCCCGCGCAGCGCGGCCTGCTCCGCGCCTCCTATGGCAGCGGCGCCGGCCACACCGTCGGCGGCTCACGCGGCGATGCGATGCTCCGCTACCGCGAGCTGCTCGACGATGTGCGCAGCTACGCCGGAAACCGGACCGACTACCTGCAGAACCGGATGCGTGAACTCACCCTCTCTCGCACCGACCTCGACGCGATGATCCCCTTCGCGGTGACCGGCGGCACCTGGGTCGTCGATGTGCACCGCCAGAGCGACATCGAGGCGCTGCTCCGGCTCGCCGCCGAGAAGCGGCTCACCTTTGCCTTCACGGGTGCGGAGGAGGCCTGGAAGGTGGCGCCGGCGCTCGCAGCGGCCGGCTCCTTCGTCATCGTGCAGAGCTTCTCCAATTTGCCCGGCAGCTTCGACGAGCTCGGCAGCCGCGAAGACAACGCCGCGCTGCTCGACAAGGCCGGCGTGAAGGTCATCCTGACCACAGCCGAGACGCACAATGCGCGGAACCTCCGTTACGTTGCGGGCAACGCGGTGCGTGCGGGCATGCCCTGGCAGCGGGCGCTCGCCTCTGTCACGCTTCACCCCGCGATGCTCGCGGGGCTCGACAAGGACTACGGCGATGTAACGGTGGGCCGCGTTGCCAACCTCGTGGTCTGGTCGGGCGACCCCTTCGAGACCTCCACCATCGTGCAGCACCTGATGGTCCGCGGAGAGCGGCTGCCGACCACCTCGCGGCAGCATGACCTGCTGCGTCGTTACCGTTCGATGGACGCCTACCAGCGCCCGTAGTATCATCCTCGCTTCCCTTGCCTCGCCCAGGAGCGACCGATGACCCTTCGCAACCTCTCTCTCGCCGCGCTTCTGCTGTTCGCAGGCTCGATCACCGCCTGCTCCGACGACGCGTCCGAGAAGACCGCCGACACGACCGACACGTCCGACACTGCTGTTGACGGCTCGGGTTCAGGCTCCGGCGAAGGGTCGGCTGCCGGCTCCGGCGAGGGCTCCGCAGCCGGCTCCGGCGAAGGTTCCGGCGAGGGCTCCGGGACGGTCGAGGTTCCGCTCCCTGAGGGCTGCGATGTGACCGTCTTCCCTGTCGACGGAGACGACACCATCTCGCTCCAGACCGCGCTCATCGAGATCGCCGAGAACAGCACGCTCTGCTTTGCGCCGGGCACCTACGAGGTCAGCACCGAGCTCTCGCTCGCGGTGAACGGCGTTACGCTTCGCGGCTCGGGCATGGACCACACCATCTTCAGTTTCGTGACCCAGACGGTCGGCAGCAACGGCCTCAAGATCACGAGCGACAATGTCACGCTCGAGGACTTCCAGGTCTTGGACACCCCCGGAGACGCGGTGCGCGCCGACGCGACCGACAACATCATCTTTCGCCGCGTGCGTGTGCTCTGGCCCGACGACGGCTCGGTGCGCAACGGCGCCTATGGCCTCTACCCGGTGGGCTGCAACGGCGTGCTGATCGAGGAGTCGGAGGTCATCGGCGCCCGTGATGCCGGCATCTATGTGGGCCAGTCGCAGAACATCTTGGTCGAGCGCTCCACGGCATGGGGCAACGTCGCG
>CAIWGR010000301.1 GCA_903912275.1 uncultured delta proteobacterium | reverse complement strand
GGCCGCCATGCACCACCGCGACACCGTACGCATCATCCGCGCGCTGGAGGTCATCGAGGTCACAGGCCGCAAGCGGAGCGAGCAGAACGCCGAGCATGGGCTTCAGGAGGAGCGCTACCGCCACCTGTCGCTGGTGGTCGCCGGCCCGCGCGAGGAACTGCACAGGCGCATCGGCCTGCGCACCCGTGCGATGGTCGAAGCCGGCCTCGTGGAGGAGGTCGAAGCGCTGCTCGCCTCGGGGATTCCGACGACAGCGCAGCCCTTCGGCGCCATCGGCTACCGCCATGTCCTGGAACTTCTCGACGGCCGGCTCGCGGAGGCAGACTGGGTCGAGACGCTTGCCCGCGACACGCGCCACTTTGCCCGCCGCCAGCTCACCTGGTTCCGCAAGCACCGCGGGATTCGCTGGCTCCCCTTCGACGGCGCTGGGGCATCGGACGACCTCGCCACGGCTGTGCAGGCCTGGCTGCAACATGGCGGCGGCGGGCCCGGCTTTGCGACCGAGAGCGAGGTGGTCGGCGCCCCCTCGCTTGCGGGTCGAGGGAGGCGCGGCTAACTCGCGGCTCTCGTCTGCTCTGCCTCAGGATTCTTCATGTCAGCCTCCCAGACCGCCTCCCCTGACTGGATCTACAAGCTCGACCCGTACACGCCGGGCAAGCCGCCCGAAGAGGTCGAACGCGAGCTCGGTATCACTGGCGTCATCAAGCTGGCCAGCAACGAGAACCCCTACGGCCCCTCGCCCGCGGCCATCGCCGCGATGGAGGCCGCAGCCCGTCGCGTGCATCTCTATCCCGACGCCGCCGGATATGCACTCCGCCAGGCCATCTCTGCCGCCTTCGCCGTGCCCGCCGAAGAGGTCCTGCTCGGCAACGGTTCGGCCGAAATCATCAAACAGCTCGTCGTCGCCTTCTGCTCCGCGGATGACCACGCCGTCATCTCCGAGTTCGCCTTCATCGCCTACAAGGTCTCGCTCGACACCTTCGGCGTGCCGACCACCGTCGTGCCGAGCCTCAACTTCGGACACGACCTGCAGGCCATGGCCGCGGCCTGCACCGACAAGACCCGCCTCCTCTTCGTCGCCAACCCCAACAACCCCACCGGCACCCACCTCTCGCACGCAGCGCTCGAGGCCTTCCTCCGCGCCGTACCGGAACATGTGCTTGTGGTCCTCGACGAGGCCTACATCGAATATCGCGCCGATGGCTCCGCGCCGACAGGGCTCGACCTTCGCGCCCTGCGCCACAACCTGGTGGTAACCCGTACCTTCTCCAAGGCCTATGCGCTCGCCGGCCTCCGCATCGGCTTCGCCTTCGCGCCCGCCTATGTCGCCGAGCGGTTCAACCGCTCCCGCGATGCCTTCAACACCAACATGGTCGCGCAGGAGGCTGCCATCGCCTCGCTCGCAGACGCAGGCCACCTCCACACCTCCACCGCCAAGACCCGCGCCGTCCTCGCCGACTTCTCCGACAAGCTGACGGCGCTCGGCATCGGCTTCGTTCCATCGCACGGGAACTTCCTCCTCATCGACGCGCCCATGGGCGGAAAGACGCTCTTCGACGCGCTCCTCCGCGAGGGCGTGATCACCCGTCCGCTCGGCCCCTACAATATGCCGAAGCACCTCCGCATCAGCATCGGGACCGCCGAAGAGATGGAGCGCTGCGCCGCGGCGCTCGCGCGCGTCTGGAAGCCGGCCTGATGACCGAGCGCCTCCTCATTTCGCCGCCGCAGGGGCCGCTGTCGGGGAGCATCTCTCTGCCCGGCGACAAGTCGGTCACCCACCGCGCGCTGATGCTAGCAGCCATCGCGCAGGGCGACACCGAACTTCGCGGCGCAGGGGAGGGTGCAGACAACCAGGCCACGCTCGCCGCCGTCGAACAGCTGGGCGTCGAAGTCCTGCGACCCGTGCCGGGCATCATCGTCGTCCGCGGCGTCGGACTCTACGGCCTCAAGCGGCCCCAGCGACCCATCGACTGCGCAAACTCGGGTACCACAGCCCGCCTCCTCGCGGGCCTCCTCGCGGGCGCCGGCGTCGAGGCGACCTTGACCGGCGACGAGAGCCTCTCTCGCCGCCCCATGGCCCGCATCGCAGACCCCCTCAACGACCTGGGCCTCTCGCTCCAGGTCTCCTCCCGCGGCACGCTCCCGCTCACTGTCCGGAGCGCCGCCGACATGGCTCGCCAGCTCGAGCCAGCCCGTGCTGTCCTGCGCGTTGCCTCGGCCCAGGTGAAGTCGGCCATCCTCTTCGCATCGCTCTACCGGCGCGCCGTGACCGAGGTGGTCGAGCCGGAGGTCACCCGCGACCACTCGGAGCGGCTGCTCCGCGCCTTCGGCGTTCGCGTCGCCTCCTCCCAGCACTACCTCCAGCCTCAGGCCGCAGCAGCGGATGCCGTCGCCCCCTTCGTCCGACTCGAGCCGCCGGAGCTCCTCCGCCCCCGCCTCCTCGAGATCCCTGGCGACCTCTCCTCTGCCGCCTTCCTCCTCGCAGCAGCGGTCGTGAGCGGCGGTAAGGTCACGGTCACCGGCTGCGGCGTGAACCCCACCCGAGCAGCCTTCCTCACCCACCTCCAGCAGCTCGGTGCCCGCGTCACGCTCCGGCGCAACCGGGTCACCACCTCCGGCGAACCGGTCGCCGACGTGACCGTCGCCGCAGGCCCGCTGAAGTGCCGCTCGGTAGGCGGCGCGGCCATCCCCCTCCTCATCGACGAACTCCCCCTTGTCGCGCTGCTGGCGGCCCTCTGCGAGGGCGAGACACGCATCGACGACGCTGCCGAACTCCGGGTCAAGGAGAGCGACCGCCTTGCAACGATCCTTGGCCTCCTGAAGGCCATGCAGGTCGACTGCGAAGCCACCGAGCAGGGGCTCATCATCCGCGGTCGCGGCGGCAGCGGCTGGCCCGCCTTCTCCTTCGACGCAGCCGGTGACCACCGCCTCGCCATGGCCGCCGCCGTGGCCGCCCTCGGCGCGACCGGCCCCTGCGACATCCACGGTGCCGAAAGCATCAACGTCAGCTACCCGGGCTTTGTCGACGCGCTCATCGCGCTCGGCGCCCATGTTGAGCGGAGCCCAGCATGATTGTCGCAATGGATGGCCCCGCAGGTGCCGGCAAGAGCACTGTCGCCCGACTCCTCGCCGAGCGGCTTGGCTTCCGACTCATCGACACCGGTGCCATGTACCGCTGCGTGGCCCTCGAGGGGCACCGCCGCGGCATCGACACATTCGCTGCAGGCGCCCACGAACAGCTCGGCGAGATTGCCCGCACCCTTCCCATCGACTTCCGCTTCCTCGATGGCCTCAACCGCATCCTCCTCGCCGGAGAAGATGTTACAGAGGCCATCCGGACCGCCGAGGTCTCCAAGGCCGCCTCCGAGGTCAGCGCCGTTCCCGCCGTCCGCACCGCGCTCGTCGACCGCCAGCGCATCCTCGGCGCAGCCAACGACTGCGTCATGGAGGGCCGCGACATCGGAACGGTCGTCTTCCCAGAGGCCGACATCAAACTGTTCCTCACTGCCTCACTCGATGCACGCAGCCGTCGCCGCGTGGTTCAGTCCGGCGTGCATGCGTCGGCCTCTGCAGAGGTCACCCGCGAGATTGCCGACCGCGACGCACGCGACATGGGCCGCGCCGTAGCACCGCTGCGCAAGGCAGACGACGCCATCGAGGTGGATACGACCCACCTGGAGCTCGACCAGGTCATCGACCTCGTTCTGGGGCTCGTGACCGCCCGGCGCTCCTAGGGGGCTACTTCGCCTCTGGCTCCGCGGCGGGCTCCGCGGCAGGTTCTGGCTCCGCCGCCTTGCTCTTGCTGCCACCCTTCGACCGTACGGGACGGGTCGCAGGCTTGTCGCTCTTGGCGCCACCGGCCTTCGCACCCTGCTTGCAGTTCGCACCGAGCGGCGACGGCGGGCCGAGCCGGGCCACAGAGCCCGAGATGCGCAGGCCATACCAACCCTCGCCGCAGGCGGCCCGTTGCAGCACCGGCATCATGCCAAACAGGCCGCCAAGGCCGGCCCGCTCCTTGTAGTCGTCCTCGATGAGGAAGCGGAGGTCGAGCTGCACAGACGAGGCCTTGAAGGGCTCCCGCACCTGAATCTTCCCGTTGGATGCGAGCTTGATGTCTTTGCCGTCCGACTCAAGCGCATCGATGACGATGTCCGATTCTTTGATGTTCGCACGGAACGAGACCGTACCAAGTGCAGTGGCAGGAAGGGGAATGCCACCCTCGAGGCTCTT
>CAIWGR010000300.1 GCA_903912275.1 uncultured delta proteobacterium | reverse complement strand
CTCGCCCGACGAACTCGAGGCGAAGATCCGGCTCGCCAACCTCTACTTCCAGACCGGGATGCTCAGCGATGCGCTGCTGCTCTTCGACCAAGTCTCGCAGACCTATCTTCAGTCGGGCGACCAAGCCTCCTATCTCACCATCCTCACGCGGATGGTGGAGCTCGATCCCGACCATGTCGGAAACCGCATCCGGCTCGCCGAGCAGTATGCCGTAGACAAGCTCATGTTGCCCGCGCGCGAGCACTTCAATGCCGCCGCAGACACCCTTCACCGCACCCGTCGCCTCGACGAGTTCGTGAAGGTGGCCGAGCGGCTGCTCACCCACTTCCCGGACGACGAGGCGCGCCACCGCCAACTCATACGCGCCCTCACCGAGACCCAGCGCGGCGCCCGAGCGATACCGCGCATCCAGCGGCTGCTCGAGCGTGACCCGCACGACGCAGAGGCACTCGAACTCCTGATTGAGGCACTTGTCTCCATGGGTGAGACGGGCCGTGCCGTCTCCATCCTTCGTGAACTTGCCGTCGGCTATCACGAAGATGGGCACCGCGAACTCGAAGAGAGAGTATTGCGTCGTATCATCGCGCTTAGCCCTGACGATGCCGCCGCGCGTGAAGCGCTCTCTCAACGTCAACCCTCCGCCAAACCGGTAGAGGTCCCCCTCCTGCTCTCGGCCGACGAGCTGGAGCGGCGCCTGAGCGAGGTCGAGGTCTTCCTCAAGTACAACCTCTACGATCGGGCCACCGACCAGCTCCGCCAGCTCCTCAAGACCGACCCCACCAACCAGCGGGTCATCAGGCGCAAGATTGAGGTGCACAAGCAGGCTGGACAAGATCAGGCCGCCGTCCGTGAGATTGTCCGGCTCGCGCGTCTCCTCATCGAGGAAGACCTCGACCGCGCGGCCCTCGTTGTTGCTGAGGCAGACGGTATCGTGCCGGGCCATCTGGATGTACGTGAGTTCCTCGAAGAGGTGGAGGCGCGCCGCGCCGCGAGCCGTCCCAAAGCCCCCTCGCCCCGTCCCGCTCCACCCGTCGGCGACGCGGGAGCCTTCTCCGCGCTCAATGCACTCCTCGACGGGTCCGCGTCGCCAAATCGGCAGGGCCCTGCAGGCATGGCGGCCGACGCGGACCTGCTCGGTCAGCTTGAGGAGTCGCTCCTGCAGTCAGGTATCGCGCAGCTCGGCACGGGCATGTCGGCTGACAACCTTGCGACCATCGCGCTCGGCACCGACGAGTTCCTGCCGAGTGACCTCGACGACGCCCTCACAGAGGTCGCCATCCTCGTCAGCGAAGGCGACCACGACATCGCCCGCGCCCGTCTCTTCGAACTGCTCGGCGAGTGGCCCGAGCACGCCGAACTCATCCTTGCTCGCATCGATGAACTGCCCAGCACTGAGCCAGTCCAGCAGGACCACGATGCCTGGCAGGGGGCGCCCTCTTCCATCAGCCACCGCCCGGTCGCAGATGAGCCGCACGGCGACCTCTTCCTGACGGACGACCCCGACGCCAGCCCCGACGAGACCCTGCAGCGGGCGCCGCAGCGCGACGCCATCGTCGCGGCCTTGGACGCGCAGCCCCGAGCGGCCGCTGCGCCCCTGGCAACGAGCGCCTACGAAGCCGTCAGTCCAGACCTGCTGGAGGAGGATGACGACTTCGCCATCGAGACCGGCGAATCCATCGACGAGAGCGATATCGACGCTCCCCTTGGCAGGCCATCCTCCCACTCGGTCTACATGCTGACCCTCTCCGATTCGCTGCTCCGGCGCGACCCGGAGTCTGCCGTCGCACGCGCCATCAGGCTCCGTCTCAGCGGCAACACGGCCCAGGCGCTGGCGATCCTCGCCGCCGAGCGCACAGGCACCTACGAGGCAGCCGCAACCTACGAGCATGGCCTCTGCCTGCTGGCCGGCGGTGCGCTCGCCGAAGCGGCGACGGAACTCCTCGGGCTGCTCCGCGTCCGCGGGCTCGCGCAGTCCGACTATCTCCTCGTTCAGTACCACGTCGGACTGGCCTACGAGGCCGCCGAACAGGGCGAACTCGCCGCAGGGATGTTTCTCCCGCTCTGGGAGCACGCCCCCGAAGCCTTCCCCGACATCGCGGTCCGGCTGCACCGGATTCGCAGCGGCCGCTAGGCGCCTTCGTCTTGACGAACGCCCTCCGATGCGGCAGAAGCGGCGGACCCTGCTGCGGGTGTAGCTCAGCTGGTAGAGCACGAGCTTCCCAAGCTCGTGGTCGCGGGTTCGAATCCCGTCGCCCGCTCTCGTGATCTCATGAACCCCCTCGACCGCCAACTCATCGCTCCAAGGTGCGATGCTGTGACGGTAGGGGCGGTTCGTGCGACCGACCCGCTCTGGGTCGAACTGCTCGCGCAGGCCGGATTCCGGCTCGCCAGGCGCTCCACCAGCTATGTCTGGTATGACGGTCGCGGCGAGGTGGCGATCGCGCCCGATGAGGAGCTCGATGCAGACGACACCCTCGCCCAGATCATCCTGCACGAGATGATTCACCTCCTTGTGCAGGGCGAAGAGGCCCGCACGGAGCCCGATTGGGGGCTCGACAACCTCACCGACAGCGATGCCCATCTGGAGGAGGCTGCGCTGGTAATGCAGCGCCGCCTGCTAACCAGCTGGGGCCTGGAAGCTGTGCTCGTCCCGACCACAGACTTTCGCGCCTACTATCTCGCGGAGGCCGCGACAGAGGCCCGCGCAGACCGGCTGGAGGCAGCGGAGGCAGGCTGGGCGCGCTGGCTCGTCTGGCCCCAACGCGAGGCCGCGGAGGCGGCGCTCCGCGCGACCTGCGAGGCCATCGGTTAGCCCTGTTCGGGGATCGCCTGCTGCTGCTTCAAAATCGGGAGCAGCAGGAGCGCGGGCAGCCCCATGAAAGCAGTGGAGAGGAAGAAGGTCTCCCAGCCCCACGAGGTCGCCCAGACGCCGGAGAAACTCGACACAACCGTCTTGCCGACCGCCGCGAGCGCCGAGAGAAGCGCATACTGGGTCGCCGAGAAGCGCACCGAGCAGAGCGAACTCAGGTAGGCGACGAAGACGGTCGTCCCGAAGCCCGTCGCAAAGTTTTCGCCGCCCATGGTGAGGTAGAGCGCCTGCACATTGTGACCAGCCTGCGCCTGGTAGACGAAGAGCAAGTTGGAGCCGGCCTGCAGCACGCCACCCACCCAGAGCATCTTCTCCACGCCATAGCGCCGCATCATCCAACCACCCACGAAGGCACCCGGGATGAGCGCCGCAAAGGCGAACAGTTTGGAGACCGTCGCAATCTCGGTCTTGGTGAAGCCCACCTCCATCAGGAAGGGAGTTGTCATCGTACCGGCCACCGCGTCGCCCAACTTGAAGAGCGCCACGAAGAGCAGAATGATCACCCAACCTCGGGTGCGAAAGAAGGAGGTCAGCGGCGCAAAGATGTCCGCCATCATGCCCCATACGCCACCAAGCCGAGCCTGTTCCGGCGCGGCCTTCGGCATGTCTACCCGGGGCGCAAAGAGGGTGAAGAGGATGCAGCCCGCCATCACCACCGCGATGGTCAGAAAGGTCTGCTGCCAGCCGTAGCGGTCGGCCAGAATCAGCGCGCCGGCACCTGAGCCCAACATGCCGATCCGGTAGCCGAAGACATAGGCAGCATTGGCCGTTCCCTGCTGTGCAACCTGCACGGCGCTCACGCGGTAGGCGTCAATTCCGATATCCTGCGTCGCCGACACCGTCGCCAACAGCACGACAAGGCCGACCAACGTGCGAATCTGCGTCGGGTCGGTCGACGGCTCTACAAAGGCGAGCTTCGCAATGACCGCTGCACAGGCCACCTGCATGAGCACGATCCAGCCACGCCGCTCGCCAAGCAGCCGCCCGAGCGGTCCGGTGGGGACCATGTCGAGAATCGGTGCCCAGGCCCACTTGAAGACATAGGGCGAAGAGGCCGCCGCAAAGAAGCCAATCGTCGCCTTGCTGATGCCCGCATCTGTGAGCCAAGCCGCCAGCGTGCCGAAGACCAGCGGCAACGGGAGCCCCGAGGCAAAGCCGAGCAGTCCAACGGCCCAAACCGTACGATCGAAGAGGTGCGATTTCCGGTCGGTATCGCTCATCGGAACATCGTCGCCGCGAGCAGAGCCGCGACGCCGAAGTAGGTGAGGGCGGCTGAGGCTCCCGCAAAATCCTGGCTCAACCGCAGCCCCATGGTGAGCGCGGCAAAGAGTGCGCTCGCGCCGACGAGTGCCGCCTGTGTGAGGGCGTGGGTGCCACCGACCGCCGACTCCCCTGTCACGACGGCCGCGACGAAGAGTCCGGCGACAGACAGCTCAGCGACGGCGATGGGCCACCAGAGCAGCGGCGCCGGGATGGGGGCGAGCCAGGAAGAGGCGAACTTCTCCGCAAACCAGGCGGGTGTGCTGCGGCCGAGCAGTTTGGTGAGGCCGGCTTCGCCCAGGATGGCGGCGAAGAGGATACAGATGATGAGGTGGAGCGCTTGCATTGCCACGGAGGCCTCCTAGGTTGCCGACCGCTATGGACCATTGCGGGTTGGCCGGTCAAAGAATTGGCTGCCGGACGCGCGCGCAGACACGACGGAGACAGCATGTCAGGCAGACTCGAAGGCAAGGTTGCGGTCATCACGGGCGGGAGCCGCGGCATCGGCGCGGCCATCGCGGAGGCCTTTGTCCGCGAGGGGGCAAACGTCGTCATCAGCTCGCGAAAGCAGGATGGCCTCGACGCATCCGCCCGTCACATCGCCGCAGCCACAGGGCGCGCCGAAGCGATCGATTCCTTCGTCTGCCACACGGGCGATCCCGCGCAGGTAGCAGCGCTCTTCGCCCACGCCCGCAGCCGCTTCGGCGTCGTCACGGTGGCCGTTAACAACGCCGGCACCAACCCCCACTTCGGCCCCATGCTGAGTCTCACCAGCAGCGCATGGGACAAGACCT
>CAIWGR010000299.1 GCA_903912275.1 uncultured delta proteobacterium | reverse complement strand
GACGCCTGAATCGCGATCTCCGCCGTCTCCTGGTCACGGATTTCGCCTACCATGATGACATCGGGGTCGTGACGCAGGAACGAGCGCAGACCGCTCGCAAAGGTGAGGTCAATCTTCGGGTTTACCGCCACCTGGCTGATACCCTGCAGCTGGTATTCGACAGGGTCCTCGACCGTCAGGATGTTCTTGTCCGGCGTGTTGATCTTCGACAGGCAGCTGTAGAGCGTCGTCGTCTTGCCCGAGCCCGTCGGACCCGTCACCAGGATGATGCCGTAGGGCTTCGCGATGAGGTCGTGCACCTTGTAGAGAATCTCTGCGTCCATGCCGATCGCGGCCAGGTCGAGCATCACCGACGACCGGTCCAGAAGACGCATCGTCACCCGCTCGCCATGGGTCGTCGGCGCCGTCGCAACGCGGATATCGATGTCCTTGCCGGCCAGCTTAATCCGGATGCGACCATCCTGCGGCAGCCGCTTCTCTGCGATGTTCAGCCCAGCCATGATCTTCACGCGCGCCGCGATCGAGGCATGGAACCGCTTCGGCACCTCGGCCACCTGCTGCAGCACACCATCGACCCGGAATCGAACCACAACCCGACCCTCATAGGGCTCGATGTGGATATCCGAGGCCCGGTCACGCGCCGCGCGCACAAAGGTTGTGTTCACAAACTGGATGACCGGCGCCTCGTCGTCGCCGCCGGCACCGAGCAGGTCGACGACATCCTCAAAGCCAGGCTCGACCACCTCGGTCGCCGAACGCGTCCCCTCGCTGCCCAGCATGTCGCCGTACGAGCCGCGACGACGGTCGTGCTTGTCGTAGGCCATGTTGACGGCCTCGAGCAGCGCCGGACCGGGCACAAGCACGGGCTCCGTCGAGGCCTGCAGCGCGTTGCCCACCTGGTCGAGCGCAGCGAGATCGAGCGGGTCGGCGATCGCCACCTGCACCACATCGCCCGACTGTCGCAGCGGCAGAATCTTCCGCGACCGCGCATAGGCAATCGGCACCGCATCGAGCAGGTCGAGGTCGACCTCGTCGAGCCGCAGCCGCTCTAGGCAGGGCATCTCGAACTGCATGCCGAGCGCCTGCGTGATGGCAAACGGATCCACGCCGTGAAGGTCTACCAGCAGGTCGCCGAGCCGCGCGCTCTTGGTCCGCTGGCTCGCGAGCGCGGCATCCACAGCCTCCTGAGAGGCCAGGCCATGGTCGACGAGCAGCTCGCCTAGGCGCGGTCGGTTGAACATGGGCTAGTTCCCCTTCGTTTCAGGAGCCGGTGCCGCCGCAGGAGCCGGTGCCGCCGCAGGAGCCGCCGCAGGAGCCGCTGCAGGAGCCGGTGCGGGCGCAGCAGCAGGCGCGGGCGCAGCAGCAGGCGCGGGCGCAGCAGCAGGTGCCATTGCGGGAGCCGGAGCCGCCTCGGTGCCAATCGGCGTTTCAATGGCGGTGTCCGAGAAGGCGCGACGGCGCGCATCGGCATCATCCAGTGCGGTCGAGACGGTCTCGTACATCGCCTGCATCGGGCCGTCCTTGCGGGCGTAATCCACCTTGGCGAGGTAGCTCCGGTCGAAGGCGCCGAAGTAGTTTACAAACTCGTCCCGCTCCCGAAGCTTCTGACGCAGAATCTGCTCAAAGTCCGAGGGGTCGCGGATGATGTAGGGCGTCAGAAGCAGGAGCAGGTTGGTCTTGTTCTTCCGCGTCGTGGTGTTGCGGAAAAGCGCGCCGAGCACCGGGATGTCGCCGAGCAGCGGGACCTTGTTCACGTCGGTCGTCGTGGTGTCGCGGATGAGGCCGCCGATCACGATGGTCTGCTGGTCCTGCACAGAGACGGTCGTCTTCGCCTGACGGGTCGTCGTGCGGGGCCCGAGCACGGGGTCGATGGACTGCACATCTTCGACCTCCTCCTCAATCTTGAGCCGCACAAAGTTGCTCTCATTGATCTGCGGCGTGATGCGCAGCGTGAGCGCCACATCCTGCCGCTGCACCGAGACACCGCCGAAGCCGCCGCCCATGCCGCCCAGGCTCGACAGAGCGCTCGCGTTGACACCGGCGCCCTGCGCCAGCGAAGCCAAACCGCCAAGACCGCTGCTGATGCCGGAGACGAAGGGGATGTTCTCGCCCACCACGATCTCGGCCTCTTCGTTGTCCATCGTGAGGATGTGCGGGCTCGAGAGCACGTTGACATCGTTGTCGGTCTGCACCGCCTGCAAAATGGCGCCGAACGAGGGCAGGGCGAAGCCGAGCGCATCACGGGTGCCTTCGACCGTCGGACCACGCAGTCCGACTGCCAGACCCATCAGCTGGGATGGGTCGAGGAAGAGGCTGGAGAGCGAGCCAACCTTGGTTGCGCCGAACACCGGCACATCCTCGCCGCCGATTTCCGGCAGCGCACCGCTGTTGAAGGCCATGCCGAACTGGTTCTGCCGGTTGACCGACACCTCCATGATCACGGCCTCGACGTAGACCTGCTGGCGACGCCGATCGAGCTGCTTGATCACGCTCTGGAGCGCGAGGAAGTCACGCAGGCTGGCTACCACGACGAGCGAGTTGGTGGCCTCATCGGAGGTGATGGAGATGTCGCCCGAGAAGGTCGCGGTGACCGCGCCGCGCGCTCCGCCTGCAGCCGCTGCATCGCCGCCGGGGGCTGCGCCTTGCTCGCCGGGACGACGGCGTCCGCCGGCACCGCCGGAGGCCTGCTCGCGCGACTGCTCCACATTCTGCGTCAGCGACTGCAGGGTCGAGGCGAGGTCGGGCGCCGAGGCGTTCTCAAGGAAGACAACATGAACCTGCCCCTCGCCCGGAATCGGCACGTCGAGCTGCTTTGCGAGCTCCACGATGCGCTCGTAGGAGCGCTGGTTCGCAATCACGATAAGCTGGTTGGTCCGCTTGTCGGAGATGATCTGCGAAACCGAAACCGACTTCGGGCTGTCACTACCGCCGGTGTCTGCTGCGACCGGTGCTGCGGCCTCTTTGCCGGGCTCACGCCGGCGGGCCGGCGCTGGGGTCGGCGCCGGCTGCGAGCCCTTGCCGCCCTCCGTCGGCTTGAAGATCTCCAGCAGCGTGCTCTTGAGCTGTTCCGCGTCTGAGTACTGCACCTGGTACATGTTGATCTGCTCTTGGCCGCCCGGCACATCCAGCAGGTCAAGAATCCCGAGCAGGCGCTTCAGGTTGAGGCCGTTCTCGGTGATGATCAGCGTGCCGGTTGGCTCGTAGGGCACAATCTGCGCCTGCTGCGACTTCATGGCGTCGATGACGGGCTGTACTGTCGAGATGGCCACATGCTCGAGCTGCACAATCTGCGTGACCATCTGGTCATCCGACGGGATGTCCGAACGGTTGCTCGACGGCTTCAGCGGCTCGCGCCCCGCGCTCTCGGCCTCAACAATCTTGAGGAAATTGCCGAAGGGGATGGTGGTCAGCCCGTTCATCCGAAGCGCAGCCTGGAAGGCCCTGTAGGCGTCGCCAATCGTCACTGGCTTCGGCGAGATGATGGTGATCTTCTTGCTGGAGCTGATGGTGTCGGCGATGATGAAGTTTCGGCCTGTGAGCGCCGAGATCCACATCACGACGTCGGAGAGCTCCGCCTGGCTGAAGTCGATGTTGACCCGCACATTGGAGGGCGGGTTGGAGGGGTTCCACGGCTCGACGAAGTTGGGGTTTATCTGCCCTGCATCAGGCGCAATCTGCTCGACGGTGACCACGGGCGGGCCGGCGGGCGCTGCGGGCTTGGCTGGAGCAACGCTCCGAGGCGCAGCTGGCGCTGCGGGTGCGGCCCCGCCGCCGGGAGCAGCAGCAGGCGCGGCAGCAGCAGGAGCGGCCGGCGCGGGTGCCGGCGGCTGCGGGCGGTTGACGCGCGAAAGCCGCCCCGCCTTTGCGCCGGAGGTCGGCGGAGGCGGCGAGGGAGCAGCACTCTGCGCTGCAGCAAGCGGCGCGACGAGCATGAGGAGCGAGAGGGTAGCAACGGCTGAAATGGAGATGCTTCGGTTCACGATCAGAGGCCCTTGGAGAGCGGGAGTCGAGTGCGGCTTGGCAGGCGCAACAACAGCCAGACGTTGTAGATTCCATGCAATCTTTATGCCGTATCACGGCACGGGAGATCGGTCGAGTTCTCAAACACTTGAACCCACGATCCTCGCAACGGACGAACCCATTGTGCCAATCTGGCACAAACCGCCCCCGCCGCTGGCAACCCTGTGTCAGGCTGGCACGACTACTGGATGGCGTAGGTCAGCTGCTCTTCTTTGCCGCGACGCAGAACCGTGAGGTTCACCGAGCTCTGCGTCATCATGCTCTGGTAGATGTCGAGCGCCTTCTGCGGCGAGTCGATGGGGCTGCCATTCACCGAAAGCACAACATCGCCGTTGCGGATGCCGATCGCAGAGAACATCCCGCCGCTCTTGAGACCCTGAAGCCGGAATCCCTTCGCAGCGCCGCCCTCGTAGTAGGGGACGATGCGCGGTGCATTCTCCTTGAGCGACTTCTGATCGCTGGCCACCTCTCGGATGAGGTTGCGGTCCACATTGTAGCTGTTCGGACCGGTCGAGGTCACCCCCGACTGGATGCGGCTCTCGATGCTTCCGCCCGCGCCGCCCGGCTTGCTGACGACCGTGGGTGCATCCTCAACCGAAGCGCCGCCCGCGCCTCCCTTGCCCATGCTCCCCATGGCACCCCGCAAGCCGCCTGCACCCTGCGCCTTTGCGGCGCGCGCGGCAGGATCGCCAGGTCGAAGGCACTCCTCTTTCCCCTGTCGCGAGAGCCACACCCTGCTCCGCTCAATCCGAACCACATCGGCCTCGGCCAGCAGGTTGGTGCCGATGGTGGCAAACTGCGTCTTGTTGGTGCCGGGGTTGTGCAGAACGGCCAGCGACCACTGCGGGTCGGCCGCGACGATCGTACCGACCAAGGCCAATGCAATCGTCGACTCCTTGCAGGGCCCGCCGGCAGCCGATGCGTCGGCTGCGGGGTCGGGCTCGCAGGCGCCCGTCTCCGGGTTGCAGAGTTCGCCGGGCTCACAGGCCACCTCGGTGCACTTGTCCTCCACCACGACGGGCGGAGGCTCGGGCAGCACGTTGGAGATTTCGGGGCGGGTCGACTTGGGCGCCGGCTTAGCCGACCCCTTCGCGCCGGCATCCGTTTTGGGGACCGCTACCGTGAAAGGGGCCAGAAACCGCGCGCCAATCGCCGAACTGGTGCCCGCGAGCAGCAGTCCGAGAGCAATCACCGCCGCGACCCGGAAGGTCCAGAAGTACTTTTTGAAGTAGGGCTCCATGCCGCCTTGAAAGGTGCGTACGCGGGGGGCTTTATTCCCGCTCCGGGGTCTTCAACATAACATCATCGGAGTCGGCTTTGCCATATTCCTCCAACTTTCGATACACGGTGCGCCGTCCCAGCCCCAGAATCTCCGCTGCCGCTGCCTTGTCGCCCGTCGTGTAGGCCAGCGTGGCGAGGATAAGGCGCCGCTCTGCCTCCGCGAGCGTCGTGCCGATGCTGAAGTGAAGACCTGCCCCCTCCGGCGCTGCCTCCGATACCACCTCGGGCAGGTCGTCGAGGTCGAGGCGGCCGTCCTGATCGAGCACCACTGCCCGCTCCATCGCGTTCTCCAGTTCGCGCACATTGCCCGGCCAGCCGTAGGCGGAGAGCCGCTCCATGGCTGCGGGTGTAACGCGTGGTACGGGGCGGCCGGCCTGCGCTGCATGCAGCGTCACGAACCGGTTGACCAGCAGCGGAATGTCTTCGGCCCGCGACCGCAGCGGAGGCACGATGATGGGGATGACATTGAGCCGGAAGTAGAGGTCTTCGCGGAACTCGCCGGCCTTCACCATCTCTTCAAGGTTGCGGTGGGTCGCCGCGACGATTCGCACCTGCACCGAGAGTGCCTGCCGGCCACCCACCCGCGTCAGCGTTCCCTCTTGGATGAACCGCAACAGCTTGACCTGCATCGCCAGCGGGATCTCACCCACTTCGTCGAGCAGCAGCGTGCCTCCGTGCGCCAGCTCCAGCCAGCCAGCGCGTCGGTGGGTCGCGCCGGTGAAGGCGCCTGCCTCGTGCCCGAACAACTCCGACTCGACCAGCGACTCCGGCAGCGACGCACAGTTCACTGCGATGAAGGGACCTTTGGCGCGTCGGCTGCAGGCATGGATGTGACGGGCGAAGAGCTCCTTGCCCGTGCCCGACTCGCCACGCAGCAGCACCGTCGCTTCGCTCGCGCTCGTCTGCGTCGCCAGCTGTAGCGCCCGCCGGAAGAGTGGGGCATCGCCAACCAGCTGGCGCCCACGCCGCAACTCATCGAGTTCGGCGCGCAGGCGCTGGTTCTCGGCCCGCAGCCGCCGCGCGGCCAGCGCTCGGTCCATGGCCTTGAGCAGCGTGGCCCGCTTGATGGGCTTCACCACAAAGTCGTAGGCGCCCGACCGCATCGCCTCGACCGCGACCTCGACGGTTCCGAAGGCGGTCATCAGAATGACATCGGTCGCCACTTTGGCGTCCGTCAAGGCGCGCATCAGGTCGAGCCCCGACATGCCAGACATCACCAGGTCGGTCAGGATGAGGTCGAACTCCTCGGCCCGCGCCAGCTTCAGGGCCTCCTCGGCACCGTGCGCGACGGTGGCCTCCAACCCCTCACGCGCCAGCAGCCGCTGAAGCGTCGAAGCATGCTCGTCGTCGTCGTCCACCACAAGGATGCGCGCGGGCTTCAGCTGAGAGTCTTCCATCGTCGCCACGCGCCGAACCGGTAGGGGTCGCAAGACCGTCGGAGGTAGTCGGGCGCGCTTGCCGAATCAACCGCGCCGCAGGTATAGAGACAGACCTACATCCTTCAGGCGCGATTCATGCCCAAATTGACCTACAACGATCCCAGCGGCGAGG
>CAIWGR010000298.1 GCA_903912275.1 uncultured delta proteobacterium | reverse complement strand
TTCCAGGAGGCGGCCCCCTGGGTTGCGCTCAAGGAAGACCCGGCGCGGGCTGGCGAGATCTGCGCGGTGGCGCTCCACGGCTGCTGCGCGCTGATGGCGCTGCTCGCCCCCGTGACCCCCGCCCTCAACCGCCGCTTTGCCGCTGCGCTCGACCTGCCTGCGGTGACCCTCGCGCAGGCCGGTGCCGACTTCCACCCCGCGCAGGTGCGCTCGGTGGAGCAACTGATGGACAGACTCGAGATGGAGAAGGTGCAGGCCATGATTGAAGCTTCCAAAGAGGTTGTCGTGAACCCCGACGTGGTCGAGGTGGCCGAGTTCAAGCCCGAGATCACCATCGACGACTTCAGCAAGGTGGACCTCCGCGTGGGTGTCATCGAGGCTGCAGAGGCGGTGCCCGAGGCCGACAAACTGCTCAAGCTGACGGTCCACTGCGGCCGCCGCATCCAGGTCTTCGCCGGCGTCCGCAGCGCCTACCCCGACCCCTCCGTCCTCATCGGCACCCGGGTGGTCGTGGTCGCCAACCTCAAGCCCCGCAAGATGCGGTTCGGCATGAGCGAGGGCATGCTCCTGGCCACCTCTGCCGAAGACAACGCCGGCCTGCAGCTCGTCCACCCCGACGGCTCCGCGCTCGGCGGCTGGACCGTCCGCTAAGGAGTTGCAGATGCTCGCCCCCATCGAACTGCTGCGCCGCCGCGGCCTCCTTGAGCAGATCTCCGACGAGGCCGGCCTGACCGCCCTCTTCGCCCGTGAGCAGGTCAGCTTCTATGTGGGCTTCGACCCCACGGCGCGTAGCCTCCATGTGGGCAACTTTGTGCCCATCATGATGATGGCCCATCTGCAGCGGGCAGGGCACAGGCCCATCGCCGTGGTGGGCGGCGCGACCGGCATGATTGGCGACCCGAGCGGCCGCTCCTCGGAGCGCAACCTGCTCGACGACTCCGCCGTCCTCGCCAACCTTGCCACCATCCGCACCCAGCTCGCCTCCTTCCTCCGTTTCGAAGGGGCGAACGGCGCCAAGGTGGTCAACAACGCCGACTGGACCGGCCCCATCTCCTACCTCCACTGGCTGCGGGATGTGGGCAAGTACTTCTCGGTCAATGCGATGATCGCCAAGGAGTCGGTCCGGCGCCGGCTCGAGGAGCGCGACCAGGGCATCTCCTACACCGAGTTCAGCTACATGCTGCTGCAGGCCTACGACTTCTTCGTGCTCAACCGCGACGAGGGCGTGCAGCTCCAGATGGGCGGCAACGACCAGTGGGGCAACATCACCGCCGGCATCGAGCTCATCCACAAGAAGGGTGGCGGCCAGGCCTATGCCATCACCTCGCCGCTGCTGCTGACCGCCGCGGGCGAGAAGTTCGGCAAGTCGGCCGGCAATGCGGTCTGGCTCGACTCTGCGCTCACCTCGCCCTTCGCCTTCTACCAGTACTGGGTGCGGACCGACGACCGCGACGCGGGCAAGTTCCTCCGCATGTTCACCTTCCTCGACCTCGACGAGATTGAGGCCATCGAGGCAGCCCATGCCTCCAACCTGGCAGGTCGTGGCGCGCAGAAGCGTCTCGCCCAGGAGGTGACCCGCATCGTCCATGGCGAGGCCGCGCTCCTCCGCGCCGAGCTGGCCACCGAGATCCTCTTCGGCCGCGAAATCCAGGGGCTCTCCGACGCCGAACTGGCCGACATCTTCGGCGACGTGCCGAGCACGCAGCTGGAGCTGAATCGGCTCGAGGCCGGCATCGACCTCATCTCCCTCCTTGTGGAGATGGGTGCCTCTGCCTCCAAGGGCGAGGCCCGCCGCGCACTCACGGCCGGCAGCATCTACCTCAACAATGTGAAGGTCACCGACGCGGCCCTCATGGTGACCGCCGCGCAGCTCGCCAGCGAATCCACCCTGGTGGTCCGCACGGGCAAGAAGAACTACTTCCTGGCCCGCTTCGCCTAGCGGGCAATCGCTTCGGCGCGGGTCTCGCGGATGACCGTGACCTTGATCTGACCGGGGTAGGTCATCTCGGCCTCAATCTTGAGCGCGATCTCCTTGCTGAGCTGGAAGGCCTGGGCGTCGCTCACGCGCCGCTCGACCATCACCCGCACCTCGCGGCCTGCCTGCACAGCGTAGGCCTCGGCCACACCCTTGAAGCTGCCCGAGATGCGCTCGCTGTCGCGGAGCCGCTGCTGGTAGTTCTCGGCCATCTCGCGACGGGCGCCGGGGCGGGCACCGGAGATGGC
>CAIWGR010000297.1 GCA_903912275.1 uncultured delta proteobacterium | reverse complement strand
CCCCGATGCGGGTTGCGATGCTGACCGCCCATGGCTCCCTCCACGACGCCGCGGGCGCGGAGACGCAGGCTGCCGAGGCGGTCGCGACTGTCGGAGCCGAGGAGCATGGTCAGGCGCTCAGAGGTGCTTGGCGATGAGAGCCGAGACGATGTCGGTGCTCTTCACATTGTCGGCGTCGGCCTGGAAGTTGAGCAGCACGCGGTGGCGCAGCACCGACGGCGCGACGGCGCGCAGGTCGTCCATGCTGGGCGCCTCGAAGCCATGCAGAATGGCGCGCGCCTTGGCACCCAAGATGAGGTTCTGGGTGGCACGCGGGCCGGCGCCGTAGGAGACATACTTGCCGATGTCGGCGGTGGCATTCTCGTCGCCGGGCCGTGTTGCACGAACGATCCGGACGGCCGCCGCAGCCACCGTCTCGCCAACCTCCGCGCCGAAGACGAGCCGCTGGATCTCCAGAATCTGCGCCGGGTTCAGCACCCGCTGGATCGGCTCGCTCTCGTCCCGCGTGGTCCGACGGGCGATCTCGAGCTCGTCGGCGAGTGACGGGTAGCCCACCTCGACGAGGAACATGAAGCGGTCCAGCTGCGCCTCAGGCAGCGGATAGGTGCCCTCCTGCTCGATGGGATTCTGCGTCGCGAAGACCAGAAAGGGAGCCTCGAGCTCGTAGGTCTTGCCACCCGCCGAGACCTTGCGCTCCTGCATGGCCTGCAGCAGCGCGGCCTGCGTCTTGGGCGGCGTCCGGTTGATCTCGTCGGCGAGAAGCAGGTTCGAGAAGACCGGGCCCGGCAGGAAGCGGAAGCGGCGCGCGCCAGTCTCCGGATCGGTCTCGAGGATGTCGGTGCCGGTGATGTCGGAGGGCATCAGGTCGGGGGTGAACTGGATGCGGTTGAAGCGCAGGTCGAGCGCCTCGGAGAGCGTCGAAACAAGCAGCGTCTTGGCGAGGCCGGGCACGCCCATCATCAGCGTGTGGCCGCGCGAGAAGAGCGAGATGAGCAGGTGCTCCACCACATGCTTCTGCCCGAAGACCCGCTTGGCGACCTCATGCTCAATGGCCGTCCGCGCGCTCTGCGCCCGCTCCAGCAGCTCCTTCACCGGTACCGTCTGCGATTCCATGCTCACTCCTTGAAGAACAACCATCTCATAACTTTGCGGCCATCGCGCCGGCCCAGGCCGACCGCTCCTTCTGGCCTGTCGCAGCATAGCCGTCGCGCAGGCCCGACATCACCGCCGGGTCGAACGGGTTCACCCCGGCAGCATCCTCGCAGGCTGTCACGGCCTCCGCCGCGCGCGACAGCGCGAGCAGCGCCTGACAGCGATGCAGATAGGTCGGGTAGTAGCCCGGATACCAGCGTGCCACCTCGCTCAGCGCAGCGAGTGCCTCGGCCGGCTGCTTCGCTGCAAGGTAGAGTTTGGCCAGCGCGTTCTGGAGGTCGGGCTGGGTGTTGCCCGTCAGCAGGTTCGCCTTCTGATACTCCACCAGCGCGGCCTCGTTGTGGCCCCGGGCCCGCAGCAACTCGCCGAGCTTGAGGAAGTCGCGCGCCTCCACGTTGAGGACCTTCTCAAAGGAGCCGCTCCCCTCATCACCCGACCCGTCGCCGACCGCGCCCACAATCTCCACCTCTTCGTCGTCGAAGTCGCCCGGCACATCGAGCCGCGGTCGCGCAACGAGGTAGGCCATCCACTTCGAAACAAAGCCACTGAAAGCAATGCCCGAGGCCTCCGCCACCGCCGACTCCACCACCCTGCTCCGGTCAAACGCTGCCAGGAGCGAGCGCACGACGCCCCGCCCCCGCTGCTTCACCAGGTACTCCAGCACCGTGTAGACCTCCGCATAGGCCATCGCGGCATCTTCCTGGCTCGGAAGCAGCGCCATCGACGGATGCATCTGCTCAAAGGTCACGATCTTCTTCTCGGCGATCCGCTTGCCCAGCAGCTCTTCGCGTGAAGGCAGCAGCGGCAGCTCACGGCCGCCCGACCAGCGTCCCTCATGGTACTTCGCCAGCGCCTCGTGCAGCCAGATGGGGATGCCGTGCCCCACCGCCTGCTCCACAACGTAGTGCACGTATTCGTGGCTCACCGTATCGCGCCAGCCGTAGCCCTGCGCGGTGCCGCGCGGCGAGGTCACCATCAGCTTGTTGTACTTGCAGAGGGCAATCGTGCTGGTCGTCTTGATCGCCTCGGCGGAGAGCGT
>CAIWGR010000296.1 GCA_903912275.1 uncultured delta proteobacterium | reverse complement strand
TCCTTGCTGCGGCACTCGCCGGCTTCCCGCTCCTCTTCCGCGCCGCGCTCGCTGCCTTCGAGCAGACGCCGCCGGCCATCGTCTGTGCGGCTGCCGCCGCCGGACTTCCCCCGCGCGAGGTATGGTTCCGCGTTCGACTCCGGCTCGCCGCCTCCGGGCTCGCCGCCGGTGCCGCGCTGGCGCTTGCCCGCGGCATCGGAGAGTTCGGCATCACCATGATGATCGCCGGCGCCATCCCCGGCCGCACCGAGACCGCCTCCGTCGCCATCTACGCCGCCAACGCAGCCGGCCGAACCGCCGACGCAGACCAGCTCGTCATGACAGTGCTGCTCCTCTCGGGCCTGCTCTTGCTCACGGTATCCCTCCTCCGACGGGGTCGCTGATGCTGCAGTTGGATTTCACCCTCGTTGCGACATCCAGCCACGGCGCGGTGCGTGCATCCGCAACCATCGGGCAGGGCGCAACCCTTCTCACCGGCCCCTCAGGTGCCGGCAAGTCCACGCTGCTTGGGCTGATCGCCGGCGCCCTCCCGCCGCAGTCGGGCACGCTCCGCTGGCGAAACCAAACCTGGTCCGATGGGCCAAGCCTACTGGTGCCGAGCCACCTCCGCGGCATCGGCTGGCAGCCGCAGGCCCCATCGCTTCATCCCGGTTGGACCGCCCGCGATCACCTCGACGCCACCTACCGCTTCCGTCCGCAACGGCCCGACCTCGAGGCACGCCTCATCGATGGCCTCGAACTCGGCCCGATCATGGCCCGCCGCGCAGGCCACCTCTCGGCGGGCGAGGCCCAGCGTGTTGCGCTCCTGCGCGCCTTGACGGCCTGTCATGGGTTGCTCCTCCTCGACGAACCCGTCACGGCGCTGCCCCCCGACCTGGCCCGTCGCGCGATCGAGCTCATTGCATCGCTCACCCACAATCAGGGCTGGACTGCCATCGTGGTAAGCCATCAGCCACTCGACGGGATCAAGCCAACCGCCCACCTCGAGCTTGCAGAAGGCCGGTTGCGAACTGCCTAACCGGCGCTCGAAACCAGCTCGCTCTCCAGCGCCGCCAGATCCTCCGCCAGTGCACAGGTCACGGTCACCGCGAGATGGCCGCCCGTCGCCGGCAGCCGCAGGCTCGCAGCATGGAGCGCGAGGCGCGGCGCGGTCAGCAGTGGCGCAGCGGGCCCGTATCGCCGATCTCCCAGCAACGGCAGCCCGACAGATCGCAGGTGGACCCGAATCTGATGCTGACGACCTGTCAGCGGCGTCGCCTCGACCTTGCAGATCGTGCCGCCCTCGAGCGCCCAATGCGCAATCACCCGGTAGCCCGTCGTAGCCCGCTGTGCGCCCTCCGCCTCGGTCCCGACGCGGCAGCCTCCGCCAGAGAGCTTCAGCAGCGGCGCCGTGATGACACCCCGCTGCGCTCCGGGCTGCCCCTGACAGAAGGCCAGATACTGCTTCTCCACCCGTCGCGCTTCGAAGGCCTCGCAGAGCAGCTTGTGGGAGGCAGCGCTCCGCGCCAGCACCATCACGCCCGAGGTCTCACGGTCGAGCCGGTGCACCACCCAGAGCCGCTCGCCGCGCAGCGCCTGCAGCTGGTGCGTCAGACATTCGGAGGCCTCTTCGCCCCGCGCCGGGATGACGGTCAGGCCCGCCGGCTTGTTGATAACGAGCAGGTCGTCCCGCTCGAGAAGAATCGGAATGTTCAAAGGAGCACCGCTCGTTGCACGCGCCAAAAACGAAGAAGGGCCTCTTCCGAGGCCCCTGTCCGGCTTACTTGCCGGAGCCGCTGCCTTCGCCGCTTCCGCTGGAGATGTCGAACACCTTCGCCTCAAAGGGCGGCTCGAGGCTGCCGGCCTTGGTTGCAAGGGCAGCGATGGAGGACATCGAACCGCAGTTCTCCTTCGTGATGAAGGGGAAGTCGATGTAGCTGACGCAGTTCTGAAGCACGCGCCGCGTGACGTTGCCAACCCGCACATTCTTGCCGTCAAGCGCCGCGACCTTGATGAGCATGGCGAGCGCCTTCTCCGGCTGGTCTGCGTAGAAGAGCGCGCCAATCGTGCCCTCCCACTGCCAGGGCATCTGCGACTCCATCTGGGCCGGGAGGCCGAAGAAGTACTGAATCTTCGTCGGCGGAGTGCCACGGGTGGAGATCTCCATCGGGGGCTTCATGAAGACAAAGTCCACATCGTCCTTGACGATGAGCGTCTCACCGACGTGCGGAAACGACTTGTCCGGATCGGTCTTCAGCTTGCGATCCTTGCGGTAGGTGACCGTGCTGTCACGGAGCGTACCGAGGCCGGCAACATTGTAGGCAACCACATCGGTGAAGGCCGGGATCTCCTTGGCGGTCTCCTTGGAGATCGGCGCGCCCGAACCGTCGACGACGGTGATGTCGTAGGTGCCGGGCTCCATGACCCGCGACTCTTCGGTGCGGGGCTTGAGCTCAAACTTCTCGGTGCCGATGGTGACCGTCGTGCGGATGTCGAGCGGGTTCAGCACGTGAACGACCGGCCGGCGCAGCGTCTGGTAGTGGTTGAAGCCAAACCAGCCGGCCGTGGCGAGTGCGAGGACGCCCACGCCGATGAAGAGGATTGCAGCCGCGGAGAGTGGCTTGCTGACCGGCGAATCGCTGCCGAACAGCTCGACGCCCGCATCTTCGAAAGTTCTCAGGTTGCTCATGATTGCTCAGACGGACAAGGTGACGCGAAACCAGACAGGGTCGACAGCCCGGGCGAACCCGGCTGCGATTACTCCTCGGCGGAGCGGAAGGTGAAGGGGTAGGCGACCACAACCATGCCGCCATCGGGCTGGTCGAAGCGCATCTTGTTCACCTCGGAGAGGATGCAAGACTCAACATTGCGGTTGCCCATCGTGTTCTCGGAGACCGACGCGGTGACAACCTTGCCGTCGAGGCCGACCGTCCACTGGATACCGATGCGGCCGCCAAGCTTGGCATCGTTCACGAGCTCGCGCTCGTAGCAGTACTTGATGGCCGACTTGTGACGACGCACCACCTTCTCGATCTGCTCAGCGGTGAGGAAGCCGTTCTGCACGCGGGCACGGCCCGTGATGGCAGCCTTCGGACCCTTCGCGCCACGGCGACCGAGACCGGCGCCCGTGCCCTTGCCGCCACCGGTGTCGAGGTTGCCGACGCCGTGCACGCGGCCGGCACCGAAGCCGCCGCCGCCACGGCCGTTGCCGTTCATGCCCATGCCGCCCGACCCACGACCAACAACCATGCCGTCGCCTTCGCCGGCCGTCGCAAAGTCCTGGCCCACGCCCGCCATCAGGTCGTTGTTCTGGAAGATCGCCTGAAGCTGGCTGTTGTCAGCAAGGCTGTCGAAGGCCTTTGCGAGCTCCGTGTTCTGGAGCTCCTCGACCAGCGGGCCGTCGTGGTCGGGGAGCTTGGTCTCCTCGGTCTTGTCGGGCTCGCCGAACTTGCCCTCTTCGCCGCCGGCCTTCTTGGACTCGGTCTCCTCGTCGGGGAGCTCTTTCTCTTCTACCTTCGGCACATCTTCAGCAACGAGACCCTCAAACGCCTCGAACGACAGACCGCGCGTCAGCTTGGAAGAGTTGAAGAAGAGGGCGATGGCGATGATGGCGATGTGGACGACGGTGCCGAGCAGGAGTCCCAGCACCATACGGCTGGGGCTCTTGTCCTTGCGGCCCATGGCCTCATAGCCCTTGCTGTCCCGAACTGCGCCTGACTTGGTGCTTGCTGCCATGATCGATGTCCTAGGTCGGAATGTCGCGTATGCTGGTGGGTCGGTGACCCTACGAACGAAGGAGGTCGCAAACCGGTGAAAGTTTCACCGAAGCGCCTACTTTTCTGCTCCCTCCGCCTCAGCGCGGGGGATGACGGCGAGGGCGAACTGCTTGATCTGTGCTTCGCGGACGGCGTCAACCACCTGCACGACAGCGTTGTACTTGGTCTTGGAGTCGGGCGAGATTTGCGCCGAGACCCGGTCGTCCTGCTTCTTGGCCTTGCCGAAGAACTCCTTCAGCTCACCGCGCGGCACATCCTTGCCGTTCACGTTGATCTTGCTCTGGGCATCGATCTTGATGACCAGGATCAGCGGCGGCTTGGTCTCCTGAGAGGGAGCCGCCTGCGATGGCAGTTTGATGCCGAGTTCCGCCTTCACCAGGGTCGCCGAGGTGGCGATGAAGATGATGAGAAGCACGAGCGTGATATCCACCAACGGCGTTACGTTGATGCCGCTGATGCTGTCTTCTTGGTTACCGCTTGAACCTGCCACGGTGTCTCTCCGTTGAGCCGCCCGAGGGCGGCGTGATGCCAGTGTCTGCCCGCAAGGGGCTGCATGCGGCCGCCGTAGCGGCCCGAACCATTACGCTTCGCCCGTCTCCGCTGCCGGATCGGTGCTCGTCTCCGTCTCGGCAGCCTCTGCCACAGCCTCAACCGCCGGGGCAGCTTCGGCTACTTCAACGGCCGGAGCAGCTTCGGCTACTTCAACGGCCGGAGCAGCTTCGGCTACCGCCGCGGGCGCCTTTGCCGGCTCCTCCGGAACAGCCATCTTTGACTGCTTCGACTTCTTGTCCATCGCCTTGCCCTTCTTCGTCTCGGGCGACGCTCCCTTCGCCAGGCCGGCAGCCTTGGCAGGCGCCTCCATGCGCTTGGCAATCATCGGTGCATCCGTCGCATGCGCGAAGGCCAGCATGGTCTGCGACAGCATCTCGGTGTCTGCGTGGGAGTGGTGGGCGCGAATCTTGAAGATGTTGAATGCGAGAACCGCCGGGATCGCGACCAGAAGGCCTACAGCAGTAGCAATCAGCGCCTCAGCGATGGGGCCCATGACGGCCGAACCGCCACCCTCGGGCTTGGTTCCGGAGCCGAGCGCGTCGAAGGCCATGATAACGCCAAGGACGGTACCGAAGAGGCCGAAGAAAGGGGCGTTGTTGCCAAGCGTCGCGAGGAACCAGAGGAACCGCTCGTACCGCTTGTTCTCCCATTCAATGGCGCTGTTCATGAGCTCGCGCGCCGACTTGTGGCCGCGACCGATGTTGCGAAGGCCGTAGACCGTCACGCGGGCCTCCATGCTGTCGCCCGTATTGCGGATGAGGTCGGCGGCCTGGTCGGCCGTGCCGCTCTCGAGCGCTTTGACCATCAAACGCCGCAGCGCGAGCGAGTCGACCTTGTGCGTCCGGTAGAACCAGAAGCGCTCCACCATGATGGCAAGTGAAACCATGCTCAGGATGATGAGGACCCAGAGCACCCACTCCGCGCCGGTTGTCGCAATCGCAAGGAGTTTGCCCGTGAGCCATCCCTGCTTGTGAACCGACGCCAACAATACAAGTCCAGTGAGATTCATCAGCTCTTCCGCACGCGCGAGAGGAAACGAAGTTGCAGCCTGCATGGTGTCATGCCACCCCAAAGAAGGGTGTCGGGCGACCCGAGTGGCTACGCGAACCAAGTTCGACTGTCAACGAGAAGGCGTGTCCATTGTGCCATCTTTAGCCTCGTCCGCCGCGATGACATTCTCCGTTCCAGAGGCCTCATGTTTCGCTTGACACCCTGCGCGGCCCGTTGGTAGTGCCGCTGCCGACCCGCGGTCGTTTTTGCCTCGTCCGCAGCATCTCTTGTCTGACCATCCACACAGGTAGAAGATCCGATGAGCGCCTCCCTTCATTCCATCCTGCTCGCCAACGGTTGGCTCACCACGAAGTTGCTCGGAATCGCCAAGACTGGCGCCGAGTGGGTTCTCTGGCTTCTCGTTATCCTTGGAGTCATCGCCGCCTTCATCGCGGTCGAGCGCATCCTCTTCTACAACAAGCACAAGGCCGACGCCCAGGCGCTCCGCCAGCTTGTCATCAGCCTTGATGGCGGCAACATCGATGCTGCCGTCACCACGCTCAAGGCCGCTGCGCCGGGCATGGAGGTCAACGTCCTCTCCTACGG
>CAIWGR010000295.1 GCA_903912275.1 uncultured delta proteobacterium | reverse complement strand
GTGCGCCTCAAGCAGTCGGTTCTCGTCGCGGAACTGGACGAGCCGGCTCTTGAGCTCCTCTTTGATGCCGCGGATGGCGCTCTTCCGTCGCTCGACGCTGACGACGTAAAAGCTGGCGGGGTAGATGGAGACGGTGGGAACGATCTCGAGACGCTTCCCACGAATGGGGTCGATTTTTGTGATGTTGTCGATCTCGTCGCCGAAGAGTTCGACGCGGATCGCGACCTCCTCTTCGTAGGCGGGGAAGATGTCGATGGTGTCGCCGCGAACACGAAAGGTTCCGCGGTGGAAGTCGACATCGTTCCGCGAGAATTGGATCTCGACGAGGGTGCGCAGGATGGAGTCACGGGAGATCTTCTGGCCGCGCTCAAGGTGGAGCATCATGCCGTAGAAGGAGTCGGCGCCACCGATGCCGTAGATGCAAGAGACGGAGGCAACGACGATCACATCCTTGCGTTCGAGGAGGCTCCGCGACGCCGACAGCCGCATGCGGTCGATGGTGTCGTTCACGATGGAGTCCTTCTCGATGAAGGTATCGGACGACGGGATGTAGGCCTCTGGCTGGTAGTAGTCGTAGTAGGAGACGAAGTACTCCACCGCGTTGTGCGGGAAGAGCTCCTTGAACTCCTGAAAGAGCTGCGCAGCGAGGGTCTTGTTCGGCGCGAGCACGAGTGTCGGAAGCCCCGTCCGGGCGATGACATTTGCGATGGTGAAGGTCTTTCCCGAGCCGGTGACCCCGAGGAGGACCTGGTGTTTGTGGTGGTCCTCAACGCCCGCAACAAGCTGCTCGATGGCTACCGGCTGGTCGCCGCTCGGCGTGAAGTCAGAGACGAGTTGGAAGGGGTTGGCGGCGCGTGCCTTCATAGGTCGGCGGCCGCGGCTCCTGCGAGCGCCTCGGGGTCGGCGGCGATGTCCCAGGTGGTGCCGTTGATGCCATCCATCAGCTCGACGCGGCGTGCGCTGAGCTCGAGACGGATGGCATCGGCGTCGGCCCATGCCTTGGCTGCGCGAGCCTCCGCCCGTGCCGCGATGCGCTCCTCAATCCAGGTGGGTTCGAGTCCGAGTTTGCCCGTGAGCTGGGTGCGGATCTCTTCGAGCGTCTGGGCGGAGTCGGAGGCAAGTAAGCCGAAGATGTCGGCGAAGGAGTCGAAGAACCGAGCGAGCGCAGTAAGGCGCGCGATGGAGGCAGGGAGTTTGGCCCTCTTCTTGTCCGCCAAGAGGTCGTTGGTCGTGCGCGCCGCTTCGTGGAGGATGGCGAGCGCAACAGGGGTGTTGAAGTCGTCGTCCATGGCCTCGTAGAGCCGCCCAACGAAGTCGGCGATCGTCGCGGGGTCGGCCTCCGCAGCGGCCTCCGCAGCGAGGTGGGCGGTAAGCGCGGTGCGGGCCTTGTGGACATAGCGGACCCGCTCGCGCGCAGCGTCCAGGTTGGTCTGGGAGTAGTTCACCGTCTTGCGGTAGTGTGCGCTCAGAAAGAAGCAGCGGATGGTCTCGGGATGGTGCTGCTTGAGCACGTCGCGGAGGGTCCAGAAGTTGTCGAGCGACTTGGACATCTTCTCGCCGTCGATGTTGAGCATCGCGGAGTGCATCCAGTAGTTCACGTAGGGCTTGCCCGAGGCGCCCTCCGACTGGGCAATTTCGTTCTCGTGATGGGGGAACTGGAGGTCGGAGCCGCCGCCGTGGATGTCGAAGGTGACGCCGAGGTATTTCATGCTCATGGCGGAGCACTCGATATGCCAGCCGGGCCGGCCCTCGCCCCAGGGGCTGGGCCAGCTTGGCTCTCCGGGCTTTGCGGCCTTCCAGAGCGCGAAGTCGAAAGGGTTGCGCTTGCGGTCGTCGATTGCGACCCGCTCACCAGCACGCATGTCATCGAGTTTGCGGTGGGCCAGCTTTCCATAGTCGGGGAAACTGTCGACAGCGTAGTAGACATCTCCGTCCACAGGGTAGGCGTGGGAACGGTCGATGAGGGTCTCGATCAGGCCGATGATCTCGGGGATGGTTCCCGTGACACGCGGAGCGACGTCAGGGGCGATGAGGCCCAGCAAGGCGGTGTCGGTGTCGAGCGCATCGATGAAGCGCTCGGCGAGCGCGGCGGGGTCTTCTCCCCGCTCGTTTGCGCGCCGGATGATCTTGTCGTCGATATCGGTGTGGTTGCGAATGAAGTCGACCTTCCACCCGCGGTGGCGCAAGTAGCGGACCACCGTGTCGAAGGTCATGAAGGTGCGGCCATGTCCGATGTGGGCAAGGTCGTAGACCGTGACGCCGCAGACATAGAGTTTCACTTGGCCCGGCTCGATGGGTTCAAAGGGGCGCTTGGTGCCGGAGAGGGTATCGAAGAGCTGAAAGGTATGCGTGGTCATGGTCGCGTTTCTGCCTCTGCGAGGGCCCGACGGGCTGCCTACCGCGCAGGGTTCGGGCCCGTCAAGGAAGGGCCAGCGCGGGCAGCGTGGGTTGCGGATGGGCGCGAGACCGTGATAGACAGCGCTTTCCGAAGCCTTGTCGGGGTAGACCATGCTGAAGTTGTTCCTCGTTGATGGCGAGCAGAATCGAACCGTTGTTCCCCTTCTCCGTTCCGAGATCACGATTGGTCGCGGCGAGGGAAACACCATCCGACTGACCGACCAGAATATCTCTCGCCATCATGCACGCTTGGTGCGCACGGCGAGCGGTTACGCGCTGGAGGACCTCTCGCGTTACGGCATCGAGGGTCCGAAGGGCCAGATTCATGGGTCGACCAGTGTCGCGTCGGGCGAGACCTACCGCATCGGTGACTACCTGCTGGAGTTCAAGGAGGAGCGGGCCTCGCTCCCGCTCCCAACGGCTCGGCCGCGCCCGCCGCTGCCGACGCCCGCGCGCGCTCCAGCACCCGTGTCTGCTGAGTTTGCCTCGACGGAATCTGCGCCTGTCGCGGCCAGCGTCACGCCTCCGGGCGCAGGGACCGCAGTGTTGCACGCAGAAGACATCGAAAGCGTTCTCTCTGCGCTGGACAGCCTGCCTTCCTCTGCCTCCGTCGCAGCTTCGACACCGCCGGAGTCTGGCAGTTCGACCGCGGGCTCGTTGGCGGTTGAGCCCGAGCCGGTGGTTGAGCGGCCGAGCAGCGCATCGCCGGCGACACCGCCGCCGCCCGCTCCGCCCGCGACGGCGCCGACTGCCGCAGCCATTCCCGCACCGTCTTCCGGTGGCGCGGCGGCCGCAACGGAGCCTCCCAAGAGTACGATGACGCTTCGGCCGACGTCGGTGCAGGCGATGAAACTCGTGGGTCAGACGGCGCCCTTTGTTGGCGCAGAGTTGCAACTCACGCAGACGAGGCTTGTGATAGGCAGCGGCTCCTCCTGCGATGTGGTTCTGGAGCACCCTGGCATTGCGCCGGAACATCTGGCGCTCCGTTACGACGGGACTTCCTGGTGGGTGGATGCCTTGTCCGGCCAGGTGCGCGTGGATGGCGACCTCACTCCGACGACCAAGCTCTGGAAGGGCGCTGTCATCACCCTCGGTGGGCTGGATTTCCGGTTTGCCGACCCGCTCGAGCGTCAGTCTGTGCGTCTTGCGCCCGTCGCGGCGACGGCGCCTGCTCCAGCGGCGGCCGCTGCCTCTTGGTTGCCCACGCCAGCGCGGGACATGGACAGCGAGTTTGACCAAGCGATCCTGAATCGCGGGAAACGGAATCAAACCATCGGCATTGGCGTAGGCGTTGCCCTCGCGCTGGGCATTGGTGGCCTGCTCGCGCTCGGCCGCGGCGATGCACCTTCAACGGTGGCTGGTTCGGGGTCCGCTGCGGAGGAGGTTGCCAAGGTCGCACCAGCTCCTGCGGTCGTTGCAGTGGCTGGTTCTGGTTCTGGAAGTGGCGCTGCGGAGGTTGCTGTGGTTGCGCCAACCGTAGATGCAAAGGCAGCCGCAGATGCAAAGGCAGCCGCAGATGCGAAGGCAGCCGCTGATGCGAAGGCAGCCGCTGATGCGAAGGCAGCCGCTGATGCCAAGGCAGCCGCTGATGCGAAGGCAGCCGCTGATGCCAAGGCAGCCGCAGCCTCCAAGTCGGCTCGAAGTGCGCAGGCGGCCGAGGCCGCTGAGGCGGCAAGATCAGCCAGGGTTGCTGCTGCTGCGCAGGCCGCTGCAGACCGCAAAGCTGCAGCCGAGGCAGCGAAAGCGGCCCGCGCCGCAAAGGCTGCGGAGGCTGCGGCAGCACGCGCCGCGCGGCAGGCTCCCAAGCAGGCCGCCCCCGCCCGTGCAGCCACACCTGCTCCGGCCCGCTCACCCGCGCCGGCACCCGCGAGAGCCACCCCGCCAACTCCTTTCCAAGAGGTTGCGCCGGCAGCACCCGCAGCGCCTGCCGCACCGACGGCCGCCTCGCTCATCAGCGACGCAAAGCGCGCTGCTGTGCAGAACAACCGGAAAGACGCTGTGAAGTTCCTCGAGCAGGCCAGGCGCCTCGACCCGAAGAACGCCGAGGTCAACCAGCTCCTCTTCTCGAACTATCGAGCGCTCGGAAACACCCTGCGTGCCAGCGAAGCAGTCAAGCGCTACCTTGCGCTCAAGCCCAATGACTCTCATCGTGCAGATTACGAGAAATGGCTTGAACAGAACGCCACTCCTTGAGGGCGTGCGAGGTTTCCCATCGCTGACATCGTCGCAGGCAATCTGACCGGTCTCAAGACCAGTCACAAGAAGGCGCTTGAGAAGTTCGCTTCTCGTCGCATGAAGGCTGATCAGCTCGTCTCGCCCGAGGTGGCGGCCGCGCTCGCGCAGATTTGCGCGGAGACGCGCAGGACGGTGGGACTGCTCATCGACCGACGCGGGAATGTGGAACATGTGGTCGTGGGCGACATCGCCCGCCTTTACCTTCCCGACATCGGCCGTTCGCGCTCCGGCGGCCGCCTCCGCGGCATCCGTCTTGTGCGCGCCTGTCTCGGCGATGGCGACCTTTCGCGCGACGACCTGACCGACCTTTCGAAGCTCAACCTCGATGCCGTGGCGGTCATCGGAACCACGCCGAATGGTCATTCCGGCCCGGTGTCGTGGGCCCATGTGCTGCCGCCAAATGCCAAACACGAACTCTGGCAGCAGCACCGCGTGGGGCATGCCAACCAGCTCGCAGAGGGGTTCGGCGAGTTCCTGAGCGGGCTGGAGACGGAGCTCGACCTCAAGCGGGAGAAGGGCAAGGAGGTGCGCGAAAACAGCGCCTTCCTCGTCTACGTGAAGACGCGCGACGAGAAGCAGTCGGAGGCCCATGTGCTGGAGCTGCACGAGCTCTGCCGCACCGCCGGCATCGAGGTCGTGGAGACCTTCGTGCAGTCACGCGCGCAGCTCGACCCCAAGCTCGGGCTGGGCAAGGGCGCGCTCGAAGAGGTGGAGCTCCGCTGCCTTCAGGCGGGTGCTGAAATGCTGATCTTCGGGCAGGAGCTTACGCCGGCGCAGAACCGCGGCATCAGCGAGTCGACGCAGCTCAAGGTCATCGACCGGACGCAGCTCATCCTCGACATCTTTGCGCAGCGAGCGCAGAGCCGCGTGGGGAAGATTCAGGTGGAGCTCGCGCAGCTTTCCTACCGTCTGCCGCGGCTGTCGGGTCGCGGTACCTCGATGAGCCGGCTCGCGGGTGGCATCGGAGGTCGCGGACCGGGCGAGACGAAGCTCGAGGTTGACCGCCGTCGCGCCCGCGACCGCATCCGTCAGCTCGAGAAAGAGGTGGAGCGGTTGGGCGGCTCGCGCGAACTGCTCCGCAAGAACCGGCGCAACCAGGGCGTGCCTGTGGTCGGCATCATCGGCTACACGAACGCCGGCAAGTCGACGCTGCTCAACGGCCTGACGAAGTCGGAGGTGCTTGCCGAAGACAAGCTCTTCGCGACGCTCGATCCAACCTCGCGCCGCCTCCGTTTCCCGAAGGACCGCGAACTCATCCTGACCGACACGGTCGGCTTCATCCGCGACCTTCCGAGGGAGCTGATGGAGGCCTTCCGGGCGACGCTCGAGGAGATGGCGGACGCCGACCTGTTGTTGCATGTCATCGATGCATCTGATCCGGCCCGCATCAACCAGATGCGTTCTACGGAGAAGATTCTTGGTGAGTTGGGACTGTCTGAGACGCCCCGAATTCGGGTCTGGAACAAGATCGACAGGCTCGATCCCGAAGAGCGCACGGCGTTGCTCTCGGAGTTCGACGGCATCTGCATCTCGGCGCTCGATCGGGCGTCGAGTCGACCGCTGATCGAGGAGCTGGACCGCTGGCTGCTCGCGCACGGCCATGCCGGATCCGTGCCGCCCACCAGTGACGCCATCGACGGGCTTGATGCCTACGATCCCGCGGAGCTGCTCGAGCTCGGCATGGTGGGTGTGAGCCACGACGGGACCATCCCTCCCGGCCCGACAATCCACTGAGATGGTGAGCCGTCTGATGCGGATCTGTTTGGTGATGGTCGTCGCGGCTGGGCTGTCGGGCTGCTCCTCGGGCGGCGCGGCTGCATCAAACCAGCAGGCGGCCGCGCCCTCCGGTCCTGTAGACGGAGCGCGCCTTTTTCAGCGGCGCTGCGCGGTCTGTCACGGCCCGACCGGAGAGGGTCAGGAGATGGCCTTCGGCGCCCGATCCGCCAACCTCACGGAAGCGGCGTTGCAGGCTCGCCTCACAGAAGCTGCGCTGCTTCAGGTCATGCGCAACGGCGTCGGCAGAATGCCCGCTGTGACGGGGCTTCGGGACGATGAGGCGAGGGCCATCGCGGCCCATGTACGGAGCATCAGAAGGCCATGAAGTCGGAGCTCCGCAAACAGCTCGCCGAGGTGCGCGAAGACCGCACGGTCGCCGCAGCGAGGTACCCGTTGGAGCAGCTGCTGCAGGCTGCGAAGCAGGGGCGACGCGTTGCCCTCACGCAGGCCAAGGGCGGCTATCTTTCCTACGTGTTGGCCGACCTTCTCCGCCATCGGCAGGGGCCGCTGGTGGTGGTGGTGCCGACGGCGCAG
>CAIWGR010000294.1 GCA_903912275.1 uncultured delta proteobacterium | reverse complement strand
GTCGGAGCTCATCGATGGGTCGAAGGCGGGTGCGACCTTCTGCGGTCACACGCACATCCCGTTCCGGCATAGCGTGGGGCAACAGCTGGTCTTCAACGTGGGGTCTGTGGGCTACCCCTTCGATGGGGATCGGCGGGCGAGTTACTTTCGTGGCATGACGACGCCCGCGGGGCTGCGCGAGGCGGAGTTCCGGCGGGTGAGTTACTCGACCGACCGGGTGCTTGCGCAGGTGGAGGCGTCGGAGCTTGCGATGCGCGAGACGCTCATCCGGCGCCTGCGGTTTGCGGTCCGCTAAGGGCGTGGTTCAGGGCACCGCGACGGAGAGCGACAGGGTGTCGAGGACGGTGTTGTTGGGGCCGATCAGGTCGAAGTAGACGACGTAGGCTCGGAGCGTGCCCGTGGAGCGGATGCAGCTGTTGTTGAGCTCGAAGTCGAAGCCGAGCTCGTCGCCCGTGTGGGCGCCGTCGTAGCCGTTGGTGACGAGGTTTGCGGTGGCGGGCGTCGGGTCGCAGGTGCCGGCGGAGCTTGTGAGGTTGGGGGCTGCGTAGGTTGCAAGGCAGGAGGTGTCGATGCCGGAGCGGAGGAACTCGGCCTCGTCGCGCCGAACGGAGATGGTGGTGTTGAAGCGTGCGTTGTTCTGCATGCGCTCTGCGGCGTCGAGCAGGATGGTCGAGACGGCCGACGAGGTGGGAGAGGTGGCGCGGTAGGCGAGCGGGCAGCGGCCGGCGGTGGCGGCAACGCCGGTGCGGTTGTTGCCGGTGCAGCACTGGCCTGCAGCGCAGCCTGTGGGGCGTGCGAAGTCCCAGGCGCAGGCGGGGACAACAGCCTCGGTCTGGGTGGCGAAGGTGCTGAGTTCGGCGTTGAGTCCTGCGGCGGCGCCGAAGCCGGAGTCGACGGCGATGGAGGCGATGCGGCCGCCGAGGTTGCGCATGGCGTTGAGGGCTTCGGTGCGGGTGGCGCCGTAGGGGTAGGCGACCTCGCCACGGGCGGAGGAGAGGGCGTCGGTGATGTGAACCACGAGGGGTAGTGCACCGGAGCGGAAGCCCATGCCACCGAGCGCGCCATCGGCCACGCCTGCGACGCGACCTGTGGCGCTGTTGAAGGTGGCGACGCTGTAGGTTCCGGTTCCGCCGGAGCAGGTGGTGAGGGCGCGACCGCCGCCTGTGGCGATCTGGAAGAGTGCCTCGAGGCCCGACTCGGGGGTGTCTCCGCCAGAGTGGAGTGCGAGGCGGGCTGCGGCGGCCTGGGCGGTGGCGAAGTCGGTGGTCTGCCGCTGGAGGAGGCGGAAGGGGATGTCGGTTCCTGCGGTGCCGTAGGGGGAGCAGGGAAAGTCGTCGAAGGCGGAGACGCCGAAGGCGGTGGAGATGCCGAGCGCGGAGATGGCGGTGCCGAGCGTACTGTTGAGGGCGCCTTGGACGGCGGAGATGGGTGTGCTCATGGAGCCGGTGGTGTCCATGGAGATGGCGACATCGAGCTTGTTGAGGGCGGGGAGCATGTTGGCGCTGGTGGCCTGCACGGGTGAGCCGAAGGGCATGACGAAGCAGGTTCCGAGGTCGCAGCTGTTGCCGCCGCAGGGGCAGCCGCAGAGGCCGTTGATGCAGTCGGTGCCGGCCGCGCAGACGGTGCCGCAGCCGCCGCAGTTGTTGGCGTCGGTCTGGATGTCGGTGCAGTCGGCGCCGCACTGGGTGGCGGTGGCTGGGCAGGAGCAGGCTCCGCCGCTGCAGGTCTCGAGGCCGCTGCAGGTTGTGCCGCAGGTTCCGCAGTTGGCATCGTCGATGCGGGTGTCGGTGCAGTCGCCGCCGCAGTCTGTCTGGCGGCCGGGGCAGGCGCAGCTGCCGGCGTTGCAGAGGCCACCTGTGGCGCAGCTGTTGCCGCAGGTTCCGCAGTTGGCGGCGTCTGTGGCGGTGCTGGTGCAGCGGCCGTTGCAAAGTTCGCCGCCATCGGGGCAGGTGCAGACGCCGTCGCTGCAGGCCTGGATGTCGGTACAGACGGCGCCGCAGAGGCCGCAGTTGTCGGGGTCGGTGCTCAGGTTGCGGCACTCTCCGCGACAGTCGGAGAAGCCGGTGGGGCAGGTACAGAGGCCTGCGTCGCAGGTCTGTGTGGGGCCGCAGGCGATGCCGCAGCCGCCGCAGTTGTCGGGGTCTGCGTTCGTGTCGGCGCAGGTGCCGCCGCAGTTCTGCTGGCCCGGCGCGCAGGTGCAGAGCCCCTCGATGCAGGAGAGCGTGGCAGCGCAGGCGATGCCGCAGTCGCCGCAGTTTGCGGTGTCGGTGTCGAGGTTGGCGCAGGCTCCGCCGCAGACGATGGAGGGGAGGTCGCAGGCGCATGTGCCGGCGTTGCAGGCGAAGCCGGTGGGGCAGGCGATTCCGCAGTCGCCGCAGTTCGCGGGGTCGCTGTTCAGGTCGGTGCAGAGGCTTCCGCAGTAGAGCAGCGCGCCGTCGCAGCTGCAGGCGCCGGCGTTGCACTGCTCGAGGCCTGTGCAGCCGAGCTCGTCGTCGGTGCCTTCGTCGATGAGGAGGTCGCAGTCGTCGTCGCCACCGTTGCAGCTCTCGGTGGAGGCGGTGCACTGGCAGAAGGTGCCGGCGCCGCCGAGCGGGAGGCAGTCCCAGCCTGCGACGCAGCTGTCGGCGGTGGCGCAGGGGGCGGCGCAGCGGCGGTCTGTGCCGCCGGAGCTGAGGCAGGCGCTGCTGGCGCAGTCGCTGTTCTGGGTGCAGGGGTCGCCGGGCTGGCCGGGCTCTGTGGAGGTATCCACAGTGGTGTCAGTGCTCGTGTCTGCGGAGGTGTCTGCGGAGCCGCCGGAGGTGTCTTCCGCCGTGGTGTCGCTGGTCGCCGTGTCTCCGCCGGTGGAGCCCGTGTCTGTCTGGTCGGTGCGGCCGCCTCGCTCGACACCAGTGGTGGAGCAGGCTGTGAGGAAGAGCGCGGCGAGGAGGAGGGAGAGACGACAGGACATGAGCGTGCCTTGGATTCGGTTCGAGCGCGAGGGTAGCGGGGTGTCCCGTTTGAATCTACGGGTCGGCAGGGTGAATGAGGTTGGGCAGGGCGCGTCACGCGTGAGCCTTGAGGAAGGCGCGCCGAGGTTCTAGGTGACGGTGAGCGTAAGCCATGGAGAAGACGATGCTGAGGTTCTCTCGTTTGGGTCTGGTTGTCTGTTTGCTGGTGGGTGCACCGGCAGCTTCGTGGGTCTGCGCGTCGCCGGTCGCGGCGGCTGAGCTGACGGGCCAGCAGATTGTGGAGCAGATGCTCGACAAGGAGGCGCTCGGCTTTCAGACCGGTCAGGTGTCGATGACGCTGCTCGTGAAGGATGCGGGTGGCGAGAGCCGCGAGCGGCGGCTGACCATCCGGGGCATGCAGGAGCAGGGTCAGCTTCGGGCGCTGGTGCGGGTGACGGCGCCGGCCGAGGTGTCGGGGCAGGCCTATCTGTTCCGCGAGAATGCCAAGGGCGAGGACGATTTCTACGTCTTCATGCCGGCGCTCGACGATGCACCGCGCCGCATTTCGGGGAGCCAGAAGAATGGCTCCTTCATGGGCACCCACCTGAGCTACTCTGACCTGGAGTCGCGCGACCTGAAGGAGGGCAGCTACACGCGGCAGCCCGACGAGAAGGTGGGCAACGCCGACTGCTACCGGGTGGAGGTGAAGCCCAAGCAGCGGAGCGCGGGCCAGGCGGCCTCGACGGTCGCGTGGGTCCGCAAGAGCGACATGATGCCGCTCCGTGTGCGCTACTTTGACGACAAGGGCGTTGCGACGAAGACGCTCTTCG
>CAIWGR010000293.1 GCA_903912275.1 uncultured delta proteobacterium | reverse complement strand
CTCTTGGTCCACGTCATCATGGTCCGCGCCACGCGCGAAAACCTCTTCCAAAGCTGGTGCAACTGTGACCATGCACCGGTTGAGCATGTGACCAAGGCGCTGGTTGCCCACCTCTCCAACCCCTTCATGGCCATCTTCTATGTGGTCGGCAGCCTGCTCGTCTCGTGGCACCTCTTCCACGGCATCCAGAGCGCCAGCCGGTCGCTGGGCGTCAACCACAACAAGTATTCGCCGCTGATTCAGAAGGCGGGCCTGCTCATCAGCATCGTGCTGGCGCTGAGCTTCGCCTCGATCCCGCTCGCCATCCTCTTCAAAGTCATCCAGTAAGGCTGGGAAACCATGGCATTCGAATCCAACGCCCCCTCGGGCCCGATTGAAGATCGCTGGACCACCCGCAAGACCGAGCTTAAGCTCATCGGTCCTACCAACCGCCGGAAGTATGACGTCATCGTCGTAGGCACCGGTCTTGCCGGCGCCGCCGCCGCCGCCACGCTCGGCGAGCAGGGCTTCAACGTGAAGGTCTTCACCTTCCACGACTCCCCGCGCCGCGCCCACTCCATCGCAGCACAGGGCGGCATCAACGCCGCCAAAAACTACCAGAACGACGGCGACAGCACCTTCCGTCTCTTCTACGACACGGTCAAAGGCGGCGACTTCCGGGCCCGCGAGTCCAACGTCTACCGCCTCGCCGAGGTGTCGGCCAACATCATCGACCAGTGCGCGGCACAGGGTGTGCCCTTCGCCCGCGAGTATGGTGGCACCCTCTCCAACCGTACCTTCGGCGGCGTGCTCGTCTCGCGCACCTTCTACGCACGCGGCCAGACGGGGCAGCAGCTCCTGCTCGGTGCCTACTCGAGCCTCATGCGGCAGGCCGACACCGGCAAGTGCAAGATGTACACCCGCCACGAGATGCTCGACGTCATCGTGGTTGATGGACGCGCCCGCGGCATCATCGTCCGCGACCTGGTCACGGGCGAGCTCGAGGTCCACACCGCACACTGCGTCGTGCTTGCGACCGGCGGCTACTCGAACGTCTACTACTGGTCGACCAACGCCAAGGGCTGCAATGTGACCGCCACCTGGCGCGCCCATCGCCGCGGCGCCTACATGGCCAACCCCTGCTTCACGCAGATTCACCCCACCTGCATCCCCGCCAAGGGCGACCAGCAGAGCAAGCTCACGCTCATGTCGGAGAGCCTCCGCAACGACGGACGCGTCTGGGTTCCCAAGAAGCAGGGCGACAACCGCCCCGCCGCCCAGGTGCCCGAGGACGAGCGCGACTACTACCTCGAGACCAAGTACCCCACCTTCGGCAACATGGTCCCCCGCGACGTGGCCTCGCGAAACGCCAAGTATGTCTGCGACCAGGGCAAGGGCGTCGGAACCACCGGCCGCGCCGTCTATCTGGACTTCTCGGCCGCCATCAAGCGGGATGGCGAAGACGTCGTCCGCGCCAAGTATGGCAACCTCTTCGACATGTATGCGAAGATCAGCGGCGAGAACCCCTACAAGGCGCCGATGGCCATCTACCCTGCCCCCCACTACACGATGGGCGGTCTCTGGGTGGACTACCACCTGATGAGCAACATCCCCGGCCTCTTCGTGCTTGGCGAAGCCAACTTCTCCGACCACGGTGCCAACCGCCTCGGCGCCAGCGCCCTCATGCAGGGTCTGGCCGACGGCTACTTCATCGCCTCCTACACCATCAGCAACTACCTCTCGAACTACAAGCTCGAGCCGGTTGCCGCAGACCACCCTGCCTGCAAGTCAACCCTCGCCGATGTGAAGTCGCGCACCGACAAGCTCCTCGCCATCAAAGGCACCCGCCCAGTGGACGAGTTCCACCGCGAGCTCGGCACGCTCATGCTCGACAAGG
>CAIWGR010000292.1 GCA_903912275.1 uncultured delta proteobacterium | reverse complement strand
GCCCGCACCGTCGCGCGCAGCCGCACGACCTCGTCCATCATGGCGGGCAGCAGCGCGAGCGCAGGCGCCACGAAGTGCCAGAAGCGGTCGGCGTTGTCCGGCATCGCATCTTCTTTGAAGAGCATCTTGATGCCGTCTGCGACGAACTGGGGCAGCGAGAGCAGCGAGCTCTGGATGCCGAAGACCTTGGCGCGGTTTGGCCCCACCCGGTTCTGGATGAGCGCCGAGAGCTTCCGGTCGCCGTAAAGGGTGAGGAGGCCACCGATCGGCAGCGCGAAACCGAGCGTGATAACGCCGATTTTCAGCAGCAGGATGGCGAAGTCGATGGGCGAAAACATAGAGACCTCGGTCGCGCTACTCGGCCGCGATGGTGGCGGCGAGCGTGGCGTGAAGGGCGTCGAAAGAGTCGAAGGAGAGCGGCATCTCTGCGGCGCGGGCGATGCGGCTTAGGACATCCCAGTCTGCGAGCGCCTGGCCCATGGCCGGTACCGCTGCGTAGGCGGCCTGCGCGTAGCCCGTCTCGTTCACATAGGTGCCGTCCTGCTCCGCATGGGTGGCGGAGGGGAGGAAGATGTGGGCGCGCTCCTCGAGGTCGAGGCCGTGCGGGCCCTGGTAGACCACGAGCGCAACGCGGCTGAGCGCGGCGGAGAAGCGGGCGCGGCCGGCTGCGTCGAAGGGGAGCTCGCCGCGCATGAGGTAGAGCGCCTGCACGCGGCCCTGCTCCATCTCTTCGAGGAGCTTGTAGGCTGTGTTGGCGAGGATGGCGGGGCCAAAGACCTGCACCACGCCGGCCCGGTTGGGGTTCTTGTCGGAGGTGATGAGGAAGGCGTCGTTGCCGCCGCTCGGGTTGCCGCCCACATAGACGGTGGCGTTGCCGAGCACCGTGGCAGCGAACTCGCGTGCAGCGAGGAGCGACTCGCAGGAGAGCTGGGGCGAGGTGAGCATGGCAACCTGGCCGTTCGCCTTCGCCACGGCTGCTGTGAGCGCCTCTGCGGTCTGACGGGCCGCGCGGGGCCACTGTACCTCGCGCTGGTCGCGGAGGCGGATGGCGGTGGTGCGGCCGAGGTTGTGGTGCTGGTAGGAGAGGCGGCCCTCGTCGCACATCCAGTACTCGTTGACCTCGGGGTTGAGACGGGGGCGGTAGCGCTTCACCTCGCCCTGGTGGTGCTCCATGTGGATGTTGCAGCCGCGCGAGCAGCCGGTGCAGAGGCTGTCGGTGGAGGCCAGCATCCAGACGCGGGTCTTGAAGCGGAAGTCGCGGGTGGTCAGGGCGCCGACGGGGCAGAGGTCGGTGACGCACATGGAGTAGGCGTTGTCGAGCTCACGGCCGGGGAAGGTGGTGATCTCGGTGTGGTCGCCCCGCTGCTCGGTGGTGAGCTCGCTGGTGCCGGTGATCTCGTCGCAGAAGCGGATGCAGCGGGTGCAGAGGATGCAGCGCTCGCCGTCGAAGACCACGTGGGGGCCAATGGGCTTGGCCTTGCTCTTGCTGTTCTTCGTGGTGGAGACGCGCGACGGCTTGTGGTCGTGCGTCATGTAGTAGTCTTGGAGTTTGCACTCGCCGGCCTGGTCGCAGATGGGGCAGTCGACCGGGTGGTTCACGAGGATGAACTCGAGGACGGCCTGACGGGCCGCCTTCACGCGGGCGGTCTCGGTGTTGACGACCGCGCCTTCGGTGCACTTGTGGTAGCAGGAGGCGGCAAGGCCGCGGGCGTCGGAGGCCTCCACCAGACACATGCGGCAGTTGCCGGGCGTGGAGAGGGTGGGGTGGTAGCAGAAGTGGGGGATGTTCACGCCAGCCTGCGCGGCGGCCCGGATGATGGGGGTGCCGGCGGGGACAGTGACCTGCTTTCCGTTGATGGTAAGAGTGGGCATGGTCGGAGGCCTAGCGGTCGACTTCGCCACCAATCATGTTGATGGTGTCGAAGGTGGGGATGATGTCGGAGAGCATGCCGCCCTCGATCATGCGGTCGATGCCGCCCATGAAGTAGAAGCAGGGGGGCCGGACGCGGAGCTTGTAGGGCTTCCCGGTGCCGTTGGAGACGATGTAGAAGCCGAGCTCGCCGTTGGCGGCCTCGGTGTAGGAGTAGACCTCTCCGGCCGGCACCTGGATGCCCTCGAAGATGAGCTTGAAGTGGTTGATCATGCCTTCGATGGAGTTGTAGACCAACTCCTTGGGGGGCAGCATGATGTGGGGGTCGTCCACATTGAGCGGGCCGCCGGGCAGCCCCTTGAGGCACTGGCGGATGATGGAGATGGACTGCTTCATCTCTTCGAGCCGCACGAGGTAGCGGTCGAAGTTGTCGCCGTTGGTGCCGACGGGGACCTCGAAGTCGACCCGGTCGTAGGCGAAGTAGGGGCTGTCTTTGCGGATGTCGTAGGCCACGCCGGTGGAGCGGAGGACCGGCCCGGTGAAGCCGAGCGAGACAGCTTCGTCGGCTCCGATGACGCCCGTATTCATCATGCGATCCATGAAGATACGGTTCTTTGTTGAAAGTTGATCCAACTTCTTGATGACGTCCCAGAGGCGGGGCTCGGTGGCCTCCCAGCGCTCTGCGAAGTTGGCCGGCAGGTCTTCCTTGAGGCCGCCGATGCGGGCGAAGGAGACGGTCAGGCGAGCGCCGGTGACCTCCTCGACCAGGTCCCAGATATGGTCACGGGCCTCGACGGCATAGAGGAAGGCGCTCATTGCGCCGAGCTCGAGGGCGCCGGCGCCCAGGCTGGTAAAGTGGTCGGCGAGCCGGGCCATCTCGCCCAGAATCGTCCGGATGTAGTTGCACCGGTCGGTCGCCTTGATGCCGAGCATCTTCTCTACGGCCAGCGCGTAGCCGAAGTTGTTCAGCAGCGGGGAGCAGTAGTTGAGGCGGTCGGTGTAGGGGAAGACCTGGCTCCAGGTGGCATTCTCGCACTGCTTCTCAAAGCCGCGGTGCAGGTAGCCAATCTCCGGGTCGCACTTGATGACGGTCTCGCCGTCGAGCGTGAGCACCATGCGGACGGTGCCGTGCATGGCGGGGTGGCTCGGTCCCATGTTGAGGACCATCACATCTTCCTGCACGCCACGCTCGGGGGCGGCGGCCAGGGCATCTGCAATTGCGCGGTTCATGGCTCGGCCTTGCGGGCTTGCGCGAGCTTGTCGACATAGAGCGTCTTGTACTCTTCGACGGCGTCGCGCTCCTTGCGGCGCAGGTCCATGCGGGGCTGGCTCTGCTGCATCGGGTAGTCTTTGCGGAGGGGGTGGCCCTCGAACTCTTCATACATGAGTACGCGGCGGAGGTCGGGGTGACCTTCGAAGCGGATGCCATACATGTCCCAGACCTCACGCTCCGCCCAGTTGGCCGAGAGCCAGACGCCGGTCACCGAGGGTACAGAGGGTGTCTCCGCGCCAACCGGCACGCGGAGGCGGAGGCGGTGCTTCTTGCTGACCGAGTAGAGCTGGTAGACCACCTCGAACCGCGGGTTGCGGGCGAGGTAGTCGACGGCCGTGACATCGGAGAGCATGTTGAAGGCCATGGCTGGCGTGTCGCGCAGCCAGGTTGCAATCTCGAGCAGGCCGGCGGGCGCAACGATGGCGACCTCGTCGCCGAGCCGGTCGGTGGTCTCGAGGATGTGCTGGGGGAAGGCGGCAACGAGGCTGTCGAGGGCGGCGCGGCTCATGCCGGCACCGCGGCGATGGCGGGGGCAACATCGGAGGCTGCGCGGGGGCCGTCCCACTTTTCGCGCTGGATCTTGTCTTGCAGCATCATGAGGGCGTCGAGCACCTGCTCGGGGCGGGGCGGACAGCCGGGGATGTAGACGTCGACAGGGATGATTTTGTCGATGCCCTGCACGGTCGCGTAGTTGTCGTAAAAGCCGCCCGTGGAGGCGCAGACGCCGAAGGAGATGACCCACTTGGGGTCCGAAATCTGGGCGTGGATGCGGGCCAGATGGGGCGCCAGCTTGTGGTTGACCGTGCCGACCACCCAGAGCAGGTCGGCCTGGCGGGGCGAGAAGCGGGGAATCTCGGCGCCGAAGCGCGAGACGTCGTAGCGGGCGCAGGCGACCGCCATATACTCCATGCCGCAGCAGGCGGTGACGAAGGGGTACTGGAAGAGCGAGAACTTCCGCGCCCAGTTCACTGCTGTCTCGAGGCGCGACGCGACTACGCCGGGAACGCCGATATCTACTCCCATTCGAGTCCTCCCTTGCGCCACTCGTAGATGAGGCCCACGACCAGCACGCCCACAAAGAACATCGCGGCCGCAAGGCCGGCGCCTCCGAACTCCTTGGCGACTATCGCCCAGGGCATCAGGAAGACGGTCTCCAGGTCGAACATCACGAAGCTGATGGCGACCATGTAGAACTTCACATCGATGCGGATACGGGCATCGCCGAGCGGCTCGCTACCGGCCTCGTAGACCTGCTTCTTGTAGCGGTTCGGCAGCTTCTTGCCGAACAGGGTCGCCATCGCAACGATGGTGCCTGCCAGCGCGATGCCGAAGAGAAAGAGGACGAAGAGCGCGCCGTAGTCAACCACGGGAGGCCTTTGGAGATCGGTCAGGAAGCATCCCGCGCCGGCTCACAGGAGCAGGGCGGAAGCGTGTGCGGGCGGCTAACATCGGGGGGGCGCAGTGTCAATCAAAGGGCACCGCACCGCTACGATGCGGCAGCCTAGTGAAGGGTGCGCTGGATGGCGACGACTTTGCCCAGCAGCGAGGCGTCGCGGCCATCTTCGGGACGGACGATGATGGCTGTCATGGTGGGGTTGGAGGGCTCGAGCCGGAGGTTGCGGCCGTCGCGGTAGATGCGCTTCACCGTGGCTGCGCCGTCGACCATGACCGCGGCAATCTCGCCGTCGCGGGCCTCGGTGCCGTGGGCCACAAAGACGGTGTCGCCGTCGAGGATGCCGTCGCCAATCATCGAGTCGCCCTTGACCCGGAGCGCGAAGACCTTGCCGCGGGCGTAGCGGCCGAGCGTGCTCCGGTCGATGCGGATGCGGTCGGCCTCGAGCTCGATGGACTCGATGGGGGTGCCGGCCGCGATGCGACCCAGCAGGGGGACAGAGAGCGAATCATCCTCGCGCTCAAAAATGGGGCTGGAGATGACGGCGGTCTCGAAGGCCGCGGAAGCCGCCTCACGGGCCGGTGCGTCGGAGAGGACCTCCATTGCGCGCGACTTCGACCCCACGCGGGAGAGCATCCCCTTGCGCTCGAGCGCCTTGAGGTGGTCGTTGACGCCGTTCGTCGATTTGATGCCGAGCTGCTCGCCGATTTCACGAATCGTCGGCGGGTAGCCCTGGCTGGCCTGGTGGCTCTGGATGAACTGGAGGACGGCGAGCTGGCGATCGGTCAGGCCCTTCATGATTGGCTCCTCGTTGCAGTCGGAAAAGGACTGGACGGATGTTCCTACTGAACATGTGAGCATCATGCAAGAAACGAAGCGACCTTATCGCGGGTCGAGGGCGCCCTCGCCGATGAGGCTGCTCAGCACATGGGCGCCACGCGACAGCGAACCGCGGCCAGGGTAGTTTGCCATCGCAATCACCCAGACCGTCCGGCTCGACGGGTCCTTCACGAAGATGTTGTCGCTGAACCAGTCACCCGCATAGCCCGCCTTGTGGTAAAACTGGGTGCCCGGACCGAAGGCGCTGGCGTCGATGGCATCGACCACCTCTTGGCCTCTGGGCCGTGCGCTTCGAAGCACGTTACGAATGAGAGTCAGACTCGCTGGCTTGAGCCGGAAGGACTGCGAGGCCGGGAGCTGCTCCTGCAGCATGAGCCGGCGCATCGCCTCGGCCAGGTCGTGCAGGGAGGTGCAGGCTGCCGAGTAGCAGCCGCCGTCGATGGTGCCGAGCCGGGCGTCGAGGGTGCGCGTCTTGGAGCCTTCGGTGATGAGGAGCCGAGGGGAGGGGGCGAGCGATGAGGAGAAGCCCATCTGCATCCAGCGGCCCGACTCGTAGGCACGCCGAAGCGCGGTGCGTTGGAAGCCGTTGCCGCGGGTGAAGAAGTTGCCGTTGAGTTCATCGTGGCCGACGAAGGTGGCGAGGAAGTCGTAGGCGATGTTGTTGCTGGGTCCGAGCGCATCCTGAATCAGCGACTTGAGCTGACGGGTGTGCTCGG
>CAIWGR010000291.1 GCA_903912275.1 uncultured delta proteobacterium | reverse complement strand
GGTCGACCATGCCAACGACTTTGGGCGTCTTGTCGTTGCAGCCGCTGTTGGCGAAGGCGTCGGAGAGGGGCGTCCAGTCGCGGCCGGCAAACTGGTAGCCGTAGCGCATGCCGACCCCGAGCGTGTAGCTCTGGTGGGTGGCAGCGTCCTTGAACATAGTCACTTCTGTGCCCAGCGTGGTCTCGAACTTGGGACCGGGGCCGACGAGGCTCTGGTCCGGCGACAGGTCGCGGTAGGGCGAGTCGGTGGCCGGCAGCGGCAGGTCGAACTGGAAGGTGAAGAAGGGTTCAATCGCTGCGACCGGGCGGCTGGCGGCGAGCGAGAAGGCGAAGTTGTGTACGCCGCGGCCAACAGCGTCGTTGTCGGCGGTGCGAATCTCCGCCATCGGCAGCGTGTAGTCGAAGCCGAAGACCAGCGTTCCCCAGGGCTCCTCTTCGGTGCTCTCGAGCGGCGACCAGGCAAAGCCGATGGTCGGGTCGCCCGTGCCGCTCCGCTTGATGCCGTCGCCCTGCGTCTCCACATCGAAGAACTGGTAGGAGCCAAAAAAGTTCTTGTTGGGGTCGGCATCGCCGCCCGCGAGATCGTCCTCGATGCGCTGTTCCGAAGGGTCAACGCGGGAGTTCTCGCCGTCCACATCCTTGGCGAACTTCAGGTTGGTCCGGTCGCCAAAGACGACGGGGAGCCGGCCGTGCAGCTCGAAGTTCATGCCGACGCCAAGCTTCAGCGTGGTGTCGAGGATGCTCATGCTCCGGGCAAAGTCGAGCTCGCGGTTGAAGACGGTCTCCGAGCAAGGTGCCTGGCAGACGTTCTCGCGCGAGATCACACCCGAGCTGCTCTCCGAGCGGAAGGAGGGCTCGAACCGGAAGTCGATGGGGTTGTTGTGCGCCGTGTCGAAGGCATCCGCAACATCGGTCATCTCTGCGGCATGAGCGAGCGTCGGAACGAGCGACGCGAGCACCACCAAACCGCAAGCCGTGGACGTACGCATGGAGCAACCTTCGTGAGACAGGGCGGGCGATTCCGCAGTCGGCCGAGGCTACCAACTGCGGAGATTGGCCGTCAAGCCGCAAAGGGTTCAGGGCGCGGCGGCGATCGACCAAGAGGCGACGCTCTGTGCCCCGCTCTCTATGAGGGCCGCTGCGCAGGCGACCGCTGTCGCGCCGGTCGTGGTGACGTCGTCGACCAGCAGCACGCGCCGCCCTGCGACCGAGCGGGCCGTGTAGGCGCCCAGAATGTCGCGGCGCGCATCTCGCCCTTTGGAACTCTGCGCCTCGCCGTGCAGGTGGCGCGCGAGGCTGCTCTGCCGCATGGGCGCCTGCGTGGCCCGGCTCATGCCGCGGGCGATGAGCAGTGCCTGATTGTAGCCGCGCTCCCGCAGGCGCTCGCGGGAGAGCGGTACGGGCACGATGAGGTCGAAGCCGGCGCGCGGCGGCGCAAGCGTCGCGGCGGCGAAGCCGAGCGCGCGGCCTCGCCAGGGCTCGTTCTGGAACTTGAGCCCGTGGATGGCATGACGAAGCGGCCCCTGGAACCAGGCGGCAGCCTCGCGGGAGGCGAGCGGTGGTTCGGTGGGCAGGCGCACGGCGAGCATCAGTCCGGCGCATCGGTCGCAGAGCCCGGCATCTTCGCCGTCGAGCGGGCTGCTGCATATGGGACAGCGGGGCGGAACGAGGAGGTCGAGGAGCGCAGAGAGCATGACGGAGCCGGGGCAAAGAGGGGGTGTCCCTCTCCTTGTCGTCGTCGGTGGGTGCCTTGTTGCAGGCGGTCGCGCTATTTGTGGTAGGGCTCGCCCCGAACGATGCTGAAGCCGCGGTAGATCTGCTCAAAGACGACCACCCGAGCCAGTTCATGCGGCAGCGTCATCGGACCGAGCGACCAGCGCCAGTCGCAGGCTGCGAGCAGCGCGGCGTCGTGACCGTGCGAGCCACCGAGCATCAGGCCCCAGTGGTCTGGGCCGAACTGCATCGCCTTCTCGAGCTTCCGCGCGAGGGCGACCGAGTCCACCATCTCGCCGCGGCTGTCGAGCGCGATACGGAAGTTGCAGCTCCGTGTGGCCTCGAGCAGCGCCTTTGACTCCAGCGGCTGCGCCTCGACCATGGAGCGCTCATGCACCTCGCGGATCTCCACCACCTGGGTGGTCGCGTAGCGCTTGATGCGGCCGAGATACTCTTCGGCTGCCGGCGCAAACAGTGCCGGCCGAAGACGGCCCACCGCTGCGACGGTCAGCTTCACGCGCGCCGCTTTCCGAAGTCGGGATCCTCAGAATCCGGCGGCGGCTCAAGCGGCATGCGCGGCGCATCGGAGAAGATGCTCTCGATGGGGATCTCGAGCCTGTGCTGGTCGCAAAAGGAGTGGAGGATGACATCGCCGAAGTCCACAAGGACCCAGTCGCCCACGGCCACACCTTCGATGCCGATGGGGCGGTACTTGAGCGGCCGGAGCTCGTCCACGACATGCTCCGCGATGGAGGTCGCGTGCCGCTCGCTGGTGCCGTGACAGACGACCAGGAAGTCGGTGTAGGAGGTCATTCCGCGCACATCGAGGACGCGGACATTGCGCGCCTTCATGTCCCAAGCGGCCTCGGCGACGGCCAGCGCCAGAAGCGATCCGTCGTAGGTCGAGGGCGACTCGTTGGGCTCGATGATGCGGGCCTTGGAGCGGTCGCGCGGGGAGGTCTCTTCTTTCTTCGTCGTCATCGAATCTGTCCTTCCCCTTCGACAACAAAGCGAAGGGTGGTAAGTTCACGGGCCCCCATTGGGCCGTAAGCGTGGAGCCGGGTGGTAGAGATGCCAATCTCGGCGCCGAGTCCGAGCTCGCCGCCATCGTTGAAGCGGGTGGAGGCGTTGACCATGACGCAGCTGCTGCGGACCTCGCCCTTGAAGCGGTCTGCGGCTGTCTGGTCGGAGGTCACGATGGCCTCGGTGTGGTCGGAGCCCCAGCGGGCGATGTGGGCCAGCGCACCGTCCAGGTCGTCTACGATGCGGACTGCGAGGTCGAGCGAGAGGTACTCAGCAGCCCAGTCTGCTTCTGTCGCGGGCAGGGCGTTCGCGAGACCGGTGACCAACGGCAGGGAGCGTTCGCAGCAGTGCAGGGTGACCCCCTGGGCAGCTAGCGCAGAGGCCAACGTGGGCAGGAGTCGTTCGGCCGCAGCGGCGTGTACCAGGAGCGTCTCCGTTGCATTGCAGACACTCGGTCGCGAGGTCTTGCCATTGAGCGCGATCGCGACAGCCATCTCCAGCGGCGCCGAGGCATCGAGGAAGAGGTGGCAGACGCCCTTGTAGTGCTTGATGACGGGGATGCGGGAGTGCTCGGCGACGAAGCGAATGAGCCCCTCGCCGCCGCGCGGGATGACGAGGTCGATGAGGTCGTCGAACTGGAGCAGCTCCACGAGTTCCGTCCTGTCGGAGGGGGCGAGGACCTGCACCGCGTCAGCAGGAAGGCCAGCCGCTGCGAGCGCCTCGGAGACCACCTCACCGATGGCGAGATTGGCGTGCTTCGCCTCGGAGCCGCCCTTCAGCAGGATGGCGTTGCCGGAGCGGATGGCGAGCGCCGCGGCGTCGCTGGTGACGTTCGGTCGGGCTTCGTAGATGACGGCGATGACGCCCAGGGGCATGCGAACGCGGGAGACGCGGAGGCCGTTGGGGCGGAGGGAGCTCTCAGCGACTTCGCCGACGGGGTCGGACTGGGCCGCTACTTCGCGGACGGCGGCTGCCATCGCGGCGATTCGCGTGGGGCTGAGCGCAAGCCGGTCGAGCATGGCAGGCTCCATGCCCTTGGCGACGGCCTCATCGAGGTCGCGCTGGTTCGCAGCCAGCAGGCCCGGCTCGTTGGCGAGCAGGGCCGTGGCGACTGCCTCCAACGCAGCAGTGCGCGCCGCGCCAGTGACCGTCGAGAGGACTCGGGCGGCCTCACGGGCTCGTTCTGCAGTGCGGCGAAGGGTAGAAGCGTTCATGGATCCTGTATCGGGCCGCGAGCCTAGTCGAGCAAGGCCCGAGAGGCAAAGGAACCGTTCGCACGCTGGAAGCCGGTGGCCGAAGTCGTTAGACGGTGCAGGCCTCGCCGGTTTCGCCAAGCGTGGCAGGGTCACGGAGCGTGTCGGTCATGAGCAAGCGGGTGGTCATCATCGGTGCGGGCATCAGCGGTCTGACCGCCGCCTGGGAGCTCCGCAAGCGGGCGCCTTCGCTGGAGGTCGTTGTCGTGGAGGCCGGCTCGGTCGCCGGCGGTACGGCGCGGAGCGAGCGTGTGGATGGCTTCACCTTCG
>CAIWGR010000290.1 GCA_903912275.1 uncultured delta proteobacterium | reverse complement strand
GCGTTCCGTGTGACCCAAAGGGTCAACGCATACCAGCCCAGGGTGCAACCCTGGGAATCGGGTCGCTCAGGTGTCGCGGCCCCGGGGTGCCAACGTGGCAAGCGGGTCGCCGTTGCCGAGGTTGCGGACCAGGTAGCCTTCGCGGGTGAGCCGCTCCTTGAGCCGCTCGATGTGTTCGTAGCCGCGGGTCTCGAGTGAGAGGCTCACGTCGGTCTCGCCAAAGGAGATGGGCGAGAAGTCGCGGTCGTGGTGGATCTCCAGGATGTTGGCCGCCTCGTGGGCCACAATCTGGGTGAGGCGGGCGAGGGCGCCGGGCACATCGGGGATGGTGAGGTGGAGGCGCACCTTGCGGCCCGCTTTGACGAGGCCCCGCTCAATGATGTGGGAGACGAGGTTGAGGTCGATGTTGCCCCCCGTGATGACCACGCCCACCCGCTTGCCGAGGATGGCGGGGAGCTTCTGCTGCACGACGGCGGCCACACCCACGGCGCCGGCGCCCTCGGCGACCACCTTCTCCTCTTCGAGCATGAGGATGATGGCGCTGGCGATCTCCTCTTCGTTCACGGTCACGATCTCGTCCACGTAGCGCTGCACGAGGTCGAAGGTGAAGCTGCCCGGCGTGCGTACGGCGATGCCGTCGGCGATGGTCTTTCCGCCCGCGACGGTGACGCAGTGGCCGGCCTCGATGGAGGCCTTCATGCAGGGGACCGCCTCGGTCTCGACGCCGATGACCCGGATGCTGGGGTTGGTCTCCTTGATGGCGCAGGCCATGCCGGCGATGAGGCCGCCGCCGCCGATGGGGACCACGATGGCCTGGAGGTAGGGGTTCTGCTCGAGCATCTCCAGCCCCACGGTGCCCTGGCCGGCGATGACGTGGGGGTCGTTGAAGGCGTGGATGTAGGTCTGCCCTTCGCGTTCGCAGAGCTCGCGGGCGTAGGCGTAGGCCTCGTCGTAGCTGGCGCCGTGGAGCACCACGTTGCCGCCGAAGCGGCGGGTGCGGACCACCTTCACCAGGGGCGTCCACTCGGGCATGACGATGGTGGCCTTCACGCCGAGCCGGGTGGCGTGGAGGGCGAGGGCCTGGGCATGGTTGCCGGCGCTGGCTGCGACCACGCCGCAGTCGAGCTGATCGCGGGGGGTGAGCAGGAGCCGGTTAAGTGCGCCGCGCTCTTTGTAGGAGCCGGTCTGCTGCATGCTCTCGAGCTTGAAGAAGACCTTGGCCTTGGCCGTTTCGCTCAGCGCGTCGGCCGAGACGAGGGCCGAGAGGACGAGGCGGTCTGCGATGCGGCGGCGCGCGGCGACGATGTCGTCGAAGGTGACGCAGGGGGCGGAGTTCGAAGACATGCGGGACCGGTCCGGAGTGGGCAGTGGGCAGGCTTCTGCCCAAGCGCTGCGGGCGAGGCAAGCATTCCGCATTGTGCGCAGCGTCACGCCTGTCGCCGCGCAGGCACAATTGCGGTCGCCGCGGGCGAAAGGTGGGAGCGGCCGCACGCCGATCAGTTGAGCGCGCGCCGCGGGAGTGATAGTCGGCCCAAGAGGAGCAGGAGCGCGCGCGTGCGCCCCTTGCCGAAGCGAGGCATAGATGAAGGTTCAAGCACTGCTGGTGGCGTTCGGCGCTCTCTCCCTCTCGGCCTGCGCGGTCGAAGACAAGCAGCCCAACTGCGAGAAGTTGGAGCGCTACATCGAGGGCCGCGAGCGGGGGCTGGAGCGCTCCTGCCGCGTGGACGACGACTGCAAGGTGGTCTTCATCCGCCCCGACCGCCCGATCGCCGCGAGCGAGCTCCCCGACGACCCCGAGCTGCAGCGGGTCCTCGACGCCTATTACGGCCGTCCGGGTGCGGCGCTGGTGGAGGTGCCCGAGGGCGCCGTCCGCCCCGACACGGGCGCGGGCTCTGGCTCTGGCTCAGGTGCCGGTTCTGGTTCGGGCGTTGGAAGCGGCACTGGCGCTGGCTCCGGTTCGGGCGTCGGCTCCGGTTCGGGCGTTGGCTCGGGCAGCGGCACCGGGAGCATCTCCGATGCCGGCATCTCCGACGGCGGTACGAGCGATACCACGACCGAGACGCTCGCCTGCATGGCGCTCCCCGCGCCGCTCCAGCGCCGGCTCATCGCCCGCTGCGAACCGGTCATCGATGAGGTCCCTGGCGAAGACACCGGCGTTGCAGACACAGGCACCGGCTCGGGCTCGGGCGACGGCTCGGGCGGTGGCTCTGGTTCGGGCAGCGAGGTGGTGGTGGACGACAGCGGCGTGGCCAAGGTCTGCGTCCTCCGCGGCGAGACAGACGGCCTCTACGACCCCGACGGCATCGGCTCGGGCGACGAAGATGCGAGCTGCGCCTGCCCCGCCTGTGGCCCGCTCACGGTCTGCGCCGACTGCACCTGCATCTCGACCGCGTCGGTCTGCGGCAAGGCCTGCTTGGCGGCCGCAGCCTGCGGCTCCCTCCTCGAGGTTGGACTCGGCGCAACGGCCGCCGAGTGTGTCTCCTCCTGCGAGGCGGAGATTGCAGCGAACGAAGGCGTCACCGCCTCCGCCCAGTGCATCGCCACCGCCGCCTGCGACGCCATCCCGAGCTGCCTGGTCTCGTCGCCCTAGCGGGTGGTTCGGGCAACAAAGTTCCCCATGACTCCCGACGTGATCGCAGTCCGGGCGATGCCCGATTACACG
>CAIWGR010000289.1 GCA_903912275.1 uncultured delta proteobacterium | reverse complement strand
TGTCGACCCCGTCGCTGCAGAACTCGACGAGCGGCTCGCCGCATCCGATGGCACCGATGCAGTCGTTGTCTTCGCAGTCGGTGAGAAGGTCGCCGTCGTCGTCGAGCCCGTTCGTGCAATCCGTCTCGAAGGAGGGCAGCGAACAGTTCGCCGCGACCGCGCAGTCACTGTCGTCGCAGTCGGTGAGCCCGTCGGCGTCGTTGTCGAGCCCATCACCGCAAAGCTCGACCGCCGCGAGCGGGAAGCCCGTAAAGCCGATGCTGAAGTGGCTCACCTCGCCCACCAGTGCATCGCCTGCGATCGTGGCGCCGGGAACCTCGCTGTACCCTCCGCCCTCGGCCGGGCGGTTCGACCAGACGAGGTCGGAGGCAGGGGCGTCGTCGCTGATGATCTGCACCTCGATCGGCGTCGTGAACTCGGTCCCCGCCGGCCCGAACTCGAGCACGGGCGAGGTGAGCTGGTAGCCCGGAATCATCATCCCGTTCCGCACCCGGATCGTGATCCGAATCGGGTCGGCCACTGCGCCGGCGGGCACCGTTACCTGCCCCTTGTCCACCACCGTGGTTCCTCCGACGCCGCTGCTCACGACCACAGAAGCCGTCGTCTGCTGGCAGGACATCGTGCCATCTCCGTTGCACTCCCAGGTGTGGTCCACGCCGCAGAAGGTGCCGGGGAAGGCGGGCAGGAAGCCGCAGCCACCACAGCCATTCACCGGCGCGCTGCCGATGCAGACAACACGCTCCAGTCCGGCGCAGATGTTGACGCCGCCGCAGCTGCCGCAGCCTGTGCCTGGCTCCGCCGACAGCGCGGTCGTGCCGCCGCAGAGATTGCGGTCGCTCGACTCACAGCTCAGCTGCCCGTCGGTGCCGCAGACCAGGCGACCGCCCGTGCAGGCCTCACCGAGGGCGCCCGCACCCGGCGAACCACAGCTGCCACAGACGTTGCGCGTCTGCGAGCAGACGAGGCCATCACTGTTGCCCGCATCGCACTGCCAGGTGCCATCGCAATCGCCGCAGGCGTCGCCCAGCCTGTTGGGCAGCGTACCGCAGCCGCCGCAGGCGTTGCGCGGCTCGGCTGCCTCTTCGCACAGCACTGTGTCGACGCCGTCGCAGACAAAGCGGCCCGCGCCGCACTCGCCGCAGGGGCCGCCGAGCGCCTCGCCGAGCGCGGCGAAGCCTCCGCAGGCGTTCTGGCCGGGGCCAACGCAGACAAGCTCCTCTTCGGTCACGCAGAGGAAGAAGCCGTCGGCGCTACAGCTGTCGCCCTCGAGGCCCGGCAGCGTGGTGCAACCGCCGCAGCTGTTCTGCGGCGTCTCGCCAACGCAGTTCGGGACATCGGGGTTGGCAGCATCGCAGGTCCAGACGCCATCGCCGCAGAATCCGCAACCGGCGCCAATCTCCACAGCGATGCCGCCGCAGCCGCCACAGGCGTTCTCCGGCAGGGCGCCGATGCACTGGGGCGCAGCGGCCTGATCGCGGCAGATGAGTTGGCCACCGCAGCCGCAGTCGGTCGAAGGCAGCAGGCCGAGCTGCTCGTCGCAGGTCGCAGGCGGTTCGCCCGTATCGGTGAGGGTGTCGGGAGCCGTATCGGGCGCCGTGTCCGCGCCGTCGGGCGCCGTGTCCGCGCCGTCGGGCGCCGTGTCTT
>CAIWGR010000288.1 GCA_903912275.1 uncultured delta proteobacterium | reverse complement strand
TCGCCGTCGCCGTTGAGGTCACGCGTGATATTCACCACCTTCCCCTCGGAGTAGTACTCCCAAAGGTCCGCGCGCCCATCAAAATTGGTATCCCGCGCCGTGCGCGAGAGGTTCCCCGAAATGTCGTAGTACTTCTCCAAAGACAACGACCCGTCGAAGCTCGTCGCCACCAACTTCTGCACGAGCCGATTCCCCTCATACACCCTGACCACATCCACATAGGGGTCGAAGTCCATCTGGAACTGACGCTCCAGAACCTCGCCCGTGGGTGAAAAGAACTCCACCACATCGGCACGGCCGTCAAAATCGAGGTCCCGAATCGCAGCCCGGGTCTGACCCGAGGCATCCGTGAAAACCTCCTGGTCCGTAACCTTGTCCATGTTGATATCCGCGGTTTGCTCCGTCAGACCCACCACAGAGACGCTCGCGCGAAACGCCACGGGCGTCCCTCCAAGCCCCGTCATCTTCAGCGAACCACCGGTATCCGCCTCAGCCACGCCTGCTGCTGCAACGGTCGCGACCAAGCTCACAAAAACTCCAAGCGCTCTTGCCTGCATCGGACTCTCTCCCGTTCAACCGCAACCGACCTTGAACACGCCACGCCGGCGGCTAGGACTCTTTTCGAACTCCGAAGGTAGCAATTCACCCCCCGCCGAGCAAGCGATTCACCCTTGAAGATCCTCGCAGCGCAACTCAATCCGCGGGTCGGAGACCTCACCGAAAACACCGCGCGCATCCTCGCTGCGCTCGACCTCGCGCGAGCTGCCGGCGCAGACCTCGTCGTCACCCCCGAGCTCGCACTCACAGGCTACCCGCCACGCGACCTCCTCGACAGACCCAGACTCCACGAAGCCATCGCTTCGTCGCTCATCACGCTCACCCGTGCCACCCTCCACGGCCCGGCGCTCCTCGTCGGTCTACCGCTTCCCCATCAGAGCAGACCGCACCAACTCCAGAACGCGGCGCTCCTCATCGAAGACGGTCGCCTGCTCGCCAGACACAACAAGCTGCTCCTCCCCTCCTATGACGTCTTCGATGAGGCGAGACACTTCCTGCCCGGAGACGCGCTCACCGCGGTTACCTTCCGCGGCAGAAGACTCCTCCTCTCCATCTGCGAAGACCTCTGGGCATGCGACGACCCCACGCTTGCAGCCCGCTACGGACGCGACCCACTCGACGATGCACAGCCCGCCGACCTCCTCATCAACCTCTCGGCAAGCCCCTTTGCCCGCGGAAAACTCGAGCGGCGACTCCACACCCTCGCCGTGGCATCGGCCAAACTCCAGACCCCGATCCTCTACCTCAACCAGGTCGGAGCGAACGACGAACTTATCTTCGATGGCACCAGCCTCATCATGCTCCCCGACGGACAAGCCAAACAACTTGCGCCACCCTTCCAAGAGGCCGCCTCCACCTTCGATCTCGACCGGCTCCACGAGACCCCCAACCTGACCGTCAGCGACCCCGTCGAACGCACCCTGCAGGCCCTCGTCACCGGCATCCGAGACTACTTCCGAAAGACCGGCTTCTCGCGCGCCCTCCTCGGACTCTCCGGTGGCATCGACTCCGCCCTCACCGCAGCATTGGCCGTTCGCGCCCTAGGCCCCGACAATGTCAT
>CAIWGR010000287.1 GCA_903912275.1 uncultured delta proteobacterium | reverse complement strand
GAGGCCGTCGCCACAGGTGGGGAGGGCGCAGCTGTTGCGGCAGCTGTCGGTGTCTGTGGTGTTGCCGTCGTCGCAGGCCTCGAGGCCGGGGCGGAGGATGCCGTCGCCGCAGGTGGCAAGGGTGCAGCTGTTGAGGCAGCTGTCGTGGTCGTCGCGGTTGCCGTCGTCGCAGGCCTCGCCCTCTTGGACGAAGCCATCGCCGCAGGAGGCGGCCACGCAGCTGGTCAGGCAGCCGTCGCTGTTGCTGAGGTTGCCATCGTCGCAGACCTCGCCGGTCTGGAGGATGCCGTCGCCACAGGTGGGGAGGGCGCAGACCGCCGTGCAGGCCACGGTGGCCACGACGTCCGAAGTGTCGCTGGCGCCTGCGTCGGCCGTTGTATCTCCGCCTGCGTCGGCTGTGCCTCCGCCGGCATCCGCCGCATCGCCGGAACCCGCCGACGAGCCCTCGCCGCTGCCGCCCGTTGCGCCGCTGCCGGAGCCTTCACCGCTGCCACCGACGGTGCCGCCCCCGATGGTGCCGGGGTCGGGTGCCACAGGCGCCACACCCGGATCGCAGGCCTCCACGCCGGCCCAGACGATGCCGTCGCCACAGCTGGCCCGCTGGCAGCTGTTGAGGCAGCCGTCGTGGTCGTCGCGGTTGCCGTCGTCGCAGGCCTCGCCGGGCTGCAGCAGGCCATCTCCGCAGGTCACCAGCACGCAGGTCGAGAGGCAGCCGTCAGCGTTGTCGCTGTTTGCGTCGTCGCAGCTCTCTGTGGCCCTGAAGACGAAGCCGTCGCCGCAGGTCGCGGGTGTGCAGGCGGTCGTACAGAAGTCGCCCGGGTCGAGGTTTCCGTCGTCGCAGGTCTCGCTCCCCTCGTGCACAACGCCGTCGCCGCAGGAGGCCGTCCGGCAGTCGTTACGGCAGTCGTCAAAGTTGAGGTCGTTGCCGTCATCGCACTGCTCGCCCTCCTGGTTGACCAGGCCGTCGCCGCAGCGGGCAGGTAGGTCGGTGCCGCAGGCAGCGAGGAACGAGACGAGGGAAAGGATGGCGAGATGGCGCATGGAGACTCCTCGAACTTGCAGCGGGCGCTCTTGTTCATTCGCGCACGATTCGTCGAATTTTGCGGGCCGAAACGGCAGGCCTCCGCCTTCGTTGCGCAGCGGTCCGCTCGCAAGGGGCGCATCTCCCGTTGCAGCGCGGCGCGCGACTACGGTAGGGCTGCGGCCCCCTCACCCGCCGCCGGGAGTGCCAGCATGACCATCGCCACCCAGTCCGCCAAACCCAAGGGCACGCTCAAGCGCTGGGCCATCCACCGGGGCATCGAGAGCGCCGCCCGCATCGGTCGCCTGCTGGGCAGCGGTCGCCGCTACCTGGCCCGCTGCGAGGTCACCCGCGACATCGCCTATGGCCCGCTCGCCGAGCAGCGGCTCGATGTCTACCGGCCTGCCGGCGTAGGCGGGATGCTCCCAGTGCTCCTCTATGTGCATGGCGGCGGCTTCTCCTTCTGCTCCAAAGAGACGCATTGGTCCTTTGCCAGCCGCTACGCGCTGATGGGCTTTGTGGTCTTCAACATCGACTACCGGCTGGCGCCGACCCACAAGTTCCCCGCGGCCTTCGACGACGCCGCCCGCGCCCTCGCCTGGGTGCGCGAGCAGGCACCGAAGTATGGCGGCGACGCCTCGCGCATCGTCATCGCGGGTGAGTCTGCGGGCGGTAACCTGACCGCCTCGCTGGTGGCCGCCTCCTGCTACCGGCTCAGCCACCCGAGCGCCGCCGCGCTCTTCGACAGTGCCCCGCCCATCGTCGCTGCGCTGCCCGCCTGCGCCGTGCTGCAGGTGACCGACATGGCCCGGTTCAAGCGGCGCAAGGAGAGCCTGCCCGACTGGATTGCCGCGCAGCTCGAGACCATGGAGCACGCCTACCTGGGCCGCGCCGACCACGGCGCCGACGCCCTCTTCCTGGCCGACCCGCTCCGGCTCATCGAGGAGCAGAAGCCGGTGCGGCCGCTGCCGCCCCTCTTCGTCTTTGTGGGGACGCGCGACTTCCTGCTCGACGATAGCCGCCGGTTGCATGCAGCGGTGCAGGCGCACGGAACCCGGTCGGAGCTGCACATCTACCCCGACGAGATTCATGCCTTTCATGCGCTCCCGTGGCGCGAGGCAACCCGCTCCTGCTGGAGCGAGAAGCGCCGCTTCCTGCAGGAGCTGGGGCTCGTCTCGTAGCGCTGTTTCTTAGAGCCGCTCGATGATGGTGACGTTGGCCTGGCCGCCGCCTTCGCACATGGTCTGCAGGCCGTAGCGCTTGCCGGTGCGCTCGAGCTCGTGGAGCATCGTCGTCATGAGGCGGGCACCGGTCGCGCCGAGGGGGTGGCCAAGCGAGATGGCGCCGCCGTTCACGTTGGTCTTGGCGTGGTCGTATCCGATGTCCTTGAGCCAGGCGAGGACGACCGGCGCGAAGGCCTCGTTGATCTCGACCAGGTCGATGTCGTTCATCGTCATGCCGGCCTTGGCCAGCGCGTAGCGGGTCGCCCGGATGGGGGCGGTGAGCATGAGGATGGGGTCGTCGCCGCGCACGCTCATGTGGTGGATGCGGGCGCGGGGCTTGAGGTTGTGCTCCTTGACCGCCTTCTCGGAGGCGATGAGTAGCGCCGCGGCGCCGTCGGAGATCTGGCTCGCCATCGCGGCGGTCAGACGGCCCTCGGGCATGAGCGTCTTGAGCGAGGCCATCTTCTCCAGCGAGGAGTCGCGGCGGGCGCCTTCGTCGTTCTCCACGCCGGCGATGGGGGCGATCTCACGCTTGAAGTAGCCGGCATCGATCGCGGCGATGGCCCGCTGGTGGCTCGCAAGCGCAAAGTGCTCCATGTCTTCACGGCTGATCTCCCAGCGCTTGGCGATCTGCTCGGCGCCGAAGAACTGGTTGACCGGGGTCTCGCCGTAGCGGGCCTTCCAGCCCTCGGAGCCCGAGAAGGGATTGGGGTGACCCATATCCTTGGCGATGACCCACGAGGTGCCGATGGGGATCATGCTCATGTTCTGCACGCCGCCCGCGACCACGAGGTCTTGGGTGCCGCTCATGACGCCCTGGGCGGCAAAGTGGATGGCCTGCTGCGACGAGCCGCACTGGCGATCGATCGTCGTGCCGGGGACCTCTTCGGGGAGGCCGGCCGCGAGCCAGCAGGTGCGGGCGATGTCGCCGGCGTTGGGGCCGACGGTGTCGAGGCAGCCGAAGACCACATCCTCCACCGCCATCGGGTCGACGCCCGACCGCTTCATGAGCTCCTTGATGGCGAAGGCGCCGAGGTCGGCGGGGTGGACCTGCGAGAGGCCGCCATTCTTGCGACCAACGGGCGTACGAACTGCGTCAATGATGTAGGCTTCAGCCATGACTTTCTCCAATGAGAGAGGGAAGAGGAGCGGGGTTGCGGACTAGCAGAAGGCGGGTGCTGCGGGTCCGTCGAGCAGCGCCGCGGCGACCTGCTCCCGGTGCCAGCTTGCGCTGCCATGCGCACGGGCGAGGGCCCAGGTGCGCTTGAGGAAGAAGTGGAGGTCGCACTCGGTGGTGTAGCCGATGGCGCCATGCACCTGCAGCGCCTTCTTGGCGGCGAGCTCGGCGGCATCGCTCGCGGCGGCCTTGGCCATGGAGACGGCGAAGGCAGCGTCGCTTGCGCCAACGCTCAGGCTCCACGCCGCGCGGAGCACGAGCGGGCGGGCCATCTCGGTGGCGGCATGGGCATCGACGAGGTGGTGCTTTACCGCCTGGAAGGAGCCGATCGGCTTGCCGCACTGCTGCCGCACATTCGCGTATTCGACGGTCATCTCGGTCATCCGCTTGGCGAGGCCGATGAGCTGTGCTGCGGCGGCGAGTGCGGCCCGCTGCGAGGGTGCGGTGCCGTCGCCTTCCCAGCCCTGCGCGGAGACCGTTGCGGTGCGGCGGCAGGCGTCGACCGAGGGCTGCGGTGTGGCGGTGTAGTCGGCCCGTGCCAGCAGGCGGGGGCCGGCGGCGGTGCGGAAGAGGCAGAAGTCGGCCTCTTCGGCCCAGGCGATGGGGTCGTTCGGATGGGTGCCCGCGGTGACCAGTTTGGCCCCCTCGATGACCGCGCCGAGCGAGGCCTCAAGGACGTTTGCGGGTGCGTTGGCGATGCCGAGCAGCGACGGGACCGCGATGGCGGCCGCCTCGAGGAGCGGTCCGGGGGCGGCGGCATAGCCAACCTCCTCCATCGCCACCGCGAGCTCGACCTCGGTCATGCCGAGCCCACCAAAATCTTCGGGGACGAGCAGCCCGAGCAGGCCCAGATTGGCGAATTCACGCCAGAGCGGACGGAGCGCGGCGGGGTCGTGCCAGACGGCGCGGACCGTGGTGACGGGGCAGACCTTGGCGAGCCCCGAACGGATGGTGGCGCGGAGGAGGAGCTGGTCTTCGGTGAGCAGCGGCTGCATGGCTAACCCTTGGGCAGACCGAGCACCCGCTCGGCGACGATGTTGCGCTGGATCTCGTTGGTGCCGGCGTAGATGGGGCCGGCGAGGGCAAACATGAAGCCCTTCATCCAGCCACCCTCGTCTTCTGCGCCGGGCGCGCCTTCGTAGAGCTCGGCGGAGGAGCCGAGCAGGTTGATGGCGCTCTCGTGCATGGCGAGGTCCATCTCGGACCAGAAGATTTTGTTGATGCTCGACTCGGCGCCCATGGCCTCATGCTTCATCATGCGGGCCGCGGTGGCGTAGGTGTGCCAGCGATAGGCCTCGGCGTTGATCCAGGCCTTGGCGATCTCGTCGCGGGTGCGGGCGTTGCCGCTGCCGAGCCGGGCCCGGTGGAGGGCGACGAGGCGGCCTGCGGTGGCCATGAAACGGCCGGGCGAGCGGAGCGAGAGGCCACGCTCCGTAGAGGTGGTCGACATGGCCACATTCCAGCCCTGGTTGACCTGGCCGATGACCATGTCGTCGGGGACGAAGCAGTCGTCGAGGAAGATTTCGGCAAAGCCCTGGTCGCCGTCGAGCCGGTCGACGGGACGGACGGTCACGCCCTCGCCCTTGAGCGGCGCCATGAAGTAGGTGAGCCCCTTGTGGCGCTGGCTGTCGGGGTCGGTGCGGAAGAGGCCGAAGAAGGCGTCGCAGAAGGCGCCGCGGGTGGCCCAGGTCTTCTGGCCCGAGAGGCGCCAGCCGCCTTCAACGCGCCGCGCGGTGCTCCGGCCGGCGGCGAGGTCGCTGCCCGCGTTGGGCTCCGACCAGCCCTGGCACCAGAGCGTGTAGGCCGAGGCAATCTTCTTCAGCAGACTGTCCTTCTGCTCCTCGGTGCCGCACTCGAAGAGGGTGGGGGCGAGCAGGAAGATGCCGTTCTGGGTCACGCGCGACGGTGCGCCGGCCCGGTAGTACTCCTCTTCGAAGATGAGCCACTCGATGAGGCTGGCACCACGGCCGCCATACTTCACCGGCCAGGCGACGACGCTCCAGCCGGCTTCGAAGAGCTTCTTCTCCCAGACGAGGTGGCGGGCAAAGCCCTCGGCCGTATCGCCCGAGCCGAGCGATTCGGTTGGCACATTGGCTTCGAGCCAGGTGCGGGCTTCGGCGCGGAAGGCCTGTTCGGCTGCAGAGAATCGGAGATCCATGTCACTTTCCTCGCTGCGCGGCGGCCATCGAGCGGGCATCCTGGCCGGCGAGATGGTCTGTAGAGGTGAGGCTGTTGTGGGCGTGGGCCACATGGTGGAGGCCGTAGACGGCGTCGATGCTGTCGCGGAGCCCCATGCGGTCTTCGGCCTGGTTGATGGCCCGCTTGGCGAGCGCGATGCCGAAGCGGGGCTGTGCGGCCAGCTTGTTGGCGATCTCAAAGGTGCGTGCCTCGAGCTCAGCGCGGGGGATGACCCGGTTGACCATGCCGGCCTCGTAGGCGCGTGCGGCGGTCATCCGTTCGCCGAGGTAGAGGAACTCTTTGGCGATGCGGGGGTTCATCACGAAGGGGTGGGCGAAGTACTCCACGCCGGGGATGCCCATCTTGAGGACGGGGTCGGCGAAGAAGGCGTCGTCGGAGGCGACGATGAGGTCGCAGACCCAGGCGAGCATGAGGCCGCCAGCGATGCAGGCGCCCTGCACCATGGCGACGGTGGGCTTGGGGAGCTCGCGCCAGCGCCGGCACATGCCCACATAGAGCTCGGCCTCGCGCACGAAGATGGCCTCGGCGCCCGCCTTGTCTTCGTGCGGCCAGTAGGTGGTGGCCCGCCGCTCGAAGTTGCGGTGGATGTCGCGCAGCGGTGTGCCGATGTCGTGGCCCGCGGAGAAGTGGTCGCCCGCGCCTGCCAGGATGATGGCGCCCACGCTGTCGTCGTTCACGGCGCGGAGGAAGGCGTTGTCGAGCTGGAAGGTCATGTCGGCGTTCTGGGCGTTGCGCACGCCGGGCCGGTTCATGGTGATGAGGGCGACGGCGCCCCGCTGCTCGTAGGTGACGAGCGGTTCGGCGCTCTCCTGCGGCTGGTCGCTCATGGTAGCTCTCCCGGGTTGGCGGCGGCGAGGGCCGCTGCGGCTGCGAGTTGGGTGCGTGCGTCGCGGATGACCTCGTCGATGATCTCCTCCACGGTGAGGAGCTTCTCGATGGTGCCGGCCACCTGACCTGTGGGCAGGATGCCGGCCTCGACGCGGCCGTCGACGAGTGCGAACTTGGTCAGCATGGGAGCCGACGGCGCGAGCGCCACCTGGCTCCAGGTGAGCTCCTGCTCCCGCTTCATCGCGAGCGCCTCGCGGATGAGCGCGACCCAGCCGTCGCCCGTCTGTTTGCGGAGCGCCACGGCATGGCCGAGCGCAGAGAGCAGACGGAAGAGCGGGGAGCTCTTCTCCAGCGAATCGATGAAGGGGGTGCGGATGACCCGCTGCGGGTAGCCGTCGACGGCGGTGGTCACGACGGTGCCGTTGGGGTCGGTCTTGAGGTAGGCCCCTTTGACCGCCTCGGGCACCGTGCTCTCCTGCGACATGAGGAAGCGGGTGCCCATGGCAACGCCCTCGGCGCCATAGGCCAGCGCAGCGGCGAGGCCGCGGCCGTTCGAGAAGCCGCCTGCGGCGAGCACCGGAATCTTCACGGCGGCGCAGACCTGCGGCAGCAGCACGCTGGTGGCGATGGAGCCGGTGTGGCCGCCGCCCTCTGCGCCCTGGCAGATGACCGCGTCCACACCCCACTCCTCCACCTTCTGCGCGTGGCGCTTGGCGGCGATGGTGGGCATGCACTTGATGCCGCCCGCCTTGAGCCGTCCGATGACCTCTTTGTTGGGGGCCGCGGCGAAGCTGGCGAGTGCGACGCCCTGCTCGATGAGCAGGTCGACCCGCTTCATCACATCGGCCTGGTCGGCCCGCATGTTGACGCCGAAGGGGCGATTCGTGCGGCTCTTCACGGCGGCGATGGAGCGCTCGAGCTCCTCGTAGGTCATGGTGGCGGAGGCGAGGATGCCGAGGCCGCCCGCGTTGGCGGTCGCGGCCGTGAGGCGGGCTCCAGAGACCCAGCCCATGCCGGTCTGCACGATGGGGTAGTCGACGCCGACAAGCTCGGTGAAGCGGGTCTTGAGGTGTGCAGGCCGGGTCACGCGCCGAGCTCCTTGGCGGCAAAACCCTTGGGGTCGAGCGTGGTGCGGATGATGGCCAGCTCTGCCTCGTTCGGCAGCCGGCTCTCGGCCAGGTCGGGTGCCACGGCGAGCTCAAAGCCGGTGGCGGCCTTGACCTCGTCGAGCGTCACGCCGGGGTGGAGCGAGCGGACCCGCATGCTGCCATCCGGCGTCTCGAAGTCGAGGACGCAGAGCGAGGTGATGACCCGGTGCAGGTGGTGGAAGCGGGCGGTCTTGCCGAGCGCGCGGGCACGGTCGTTGCCGATGCCGCAGACAAAGTCGACGGCCGGCACAAAGACCTGCGGGTTGTGGGTCGGCACCCAGTAGCTGGTGCGGTGGTTGATGGTGTTGCCCGGCGCGCCGCGGGCGCCGATGAGCTGCGCCTTGGGCTGCGCGAAGTCGCCGACCATGGAGATGTTCTGGTTGCCGAACCGGTCGATCTGGCTGGCGCCCATCATCACGTGGCGGCGGCCATGCCAGACCATGTCGAAGATGGTCCGGTAGGGGATCCAGCCCTCTGCGGTCTGGGTGAGGCGGCCCTCTTCGCTCCGGCCGAAGCCGGTGAGGGTGGCGACGCCGTCCGACATGGCGAGGAGCGGCTCGAAGGTGAGGCGGGCCAGACGTGCGCCCATCATGGAGGTGTAGCCCATGGGGCTTGCGAGGATTTCGCCGTCGCCGCGGAAGGCTTCGGCGCAGGCCACAATGCAGACCTCTGCGCGGGTGATGTCGCTCATGAGCGCTGCTCCATGGCTGCAAGGAAGCCCTTGTGGTCCACCGCGATGTAGCGGTCGTAGAAGGCGGTCCAGGCCTCGGGCGACTTGGCCGAGGCGGCATACTCCTTCATGAAGGCCTCGTCGCGGCCGTAGTCGGGCAGGCACTCGGTGAAGTGGGCGCCGCGGGGGGCCTCGACCACGCCGTCGACCATCCAGCGCTGCACCCGCAGGCTCTGCAGCGGCGAGGTGGCGAGTTCTGCGGCCGACACGATGCGCTCGCAGGAGACGAAGCGGCGTTCGGCGGCCATGCAGAAGAGGTCGTCGAAGTAGGGGTCGGGGCCGAGGAAGGCGCTGTTGCCCTGCGCGTCGGCGAGGTTCATGTGGACGAGTGCGGCATCGAGATGGAGCGCCGGCATGGCCACGAGCGTCTCATCGCCGTCGTAGGGCGAGGCGACGGTCTTGAGCCAGGGGTTGACCTTCATGACGTCGGAGCCGAGCCCGGCGCGGGTCGGCAGGAAGGGCAGGCGGAGCGCGGCGGCATAGAGGCCCCACTGGAGCATGCCCTCATCGATTTCGGAGGCCTCGATGGCCCCCTTCTGGCGGGCTGCGCGGAAGTGGGGCTCGAGCGGAATGGTGTCGAGCGAGACGAAGCCGTAAATGGCCCGCTTCACCTTGCCGGTCGCGCAGAGCAGTCCCAGGTCGGGGCCGCCGTAGGAGACGATGGTGAGGTCACGGAGGCCGGAGCGGGCGATGGCCGCCACCAGCGACAGGGGCTTGCGGCGCGAGCCCCAGCCGCCGATGCCGATGGTCATGCCGCTCTGCAGCTGCGCGACCACCTCCTCTTCTGTCATCCGCTTGTCGGCCACTGCGACCTCCTACGACTTGTGAAAGTTGGCGTCGCGCTTCTCGACGAAGGCGTCGCGGGCCTCGTCGGCCACGCCGATGAGGTTGAGCTCAAAGGTGAAGCCCTGCTCGAAGCGGTAACTCTTGTTCACATCGACCGGATCGATGCCGTTGAGGCAGGCCTTGGCCGCGCGCAAGATGGCGGGCGACTTCTTCGCCAGCGAAGCGGCCAGCGCCAGCGCCCGGTCGCGGAGCTCGGCACGGGGCACCACCTCGAGCACCGAGCCGTAGGAATGCAGCTCCTGGGCCGTTGCATTGGCGCAGGTGTAGACCATGGCCCGCATCTTGTGCTGGGGAACCAGCCGGGCGAGGTGGGTGGCTGCACCGAGCGCGCCGCGGTCCACCTCGGGCAGCCCGAAGATGGCGTCGTCGGAGGCGATGATGATGTCGGCGTTGCCGACCAGGCCGATGCCGCCGCCCACGCAGAAGCCGTTGACCGCCGCGATGAGGGGAACCTCGCACTCATAGACGGCCTTGAAGGCGGCGTAGCAGCCCCGGTTGGCGCCGACGAGGGCGGTGTGGCCGGTGCTCCGCTGCATCTCTTTGATGTCGACGCCGGCGTTGAAGCCGCGGCCCTCCGACCGGAGCAGAACGACACAGACCGCGGGGTTGCGGCCGGCGGCGGTGACAGCGTCGGCGAGGTCGAACCAGGCCTGCACCGGCAGGGCATTCACGGGTGGGAAGTTGACCACCACCTCGGCGATGCCGTCGCGTATCTCGGTCGTGATGGGCATGGTGCGCTCCGCGGTTTGGAGCGCTCCGCTCCGTGCGAGGCGCAACCCTACTCCGAAACTAGAACATGTTTCAATGCCTCCGCTCGGCCTCCCCATCCCGAGGGCGCGCCGGTCGCTCAAAGGATGCAACCGCCGGCGCAGGATGCTAGAGCGGTGCCGAATAACTGACTGGCGGTCTTCTAAGCAGGTCCTGCACACAGAAG